>NZ_JBSGDZ010000021.1:0-187343 GCF_053602655.1 Sphaerisporangium sp. NPDC004334 | reverse complement strand
CCGATCTCGGTGGAATGGGAGGACGCGGGCATGGACCGCCTGGCCGGCGCCCCCGAGGCCCTGGCCTACGTCAAGGCCCTCAACGCCATCACCCCGCCCACCGCCGCCTTCGACGCCGCCTTCTCCACCGAATAACCCTCGCCGGGCGGCGGCCGCGCCATGGCCGCCGCCCGCGCGAGCCCACCCCCCCGTGCGCGCCGCCGTGCGCACCCTGCCGGTTGCGAGCCGACCGTGAGAGGAGACTGATGAGTACCGGAGTATGGCTGATCGGAGCACGAGGATCGGTCGCGGTCACCAGCATGATCGGTGCCCTGGCGGTGCGGGCGGGCCTGGCCGCGCCGACCGGGTGTGTCCTTGAGTCGCCCGCGCTGCGGAGCGACGCCCTTCCGCGTCTCGGTGACCTGGTCTTCGGCGGCCACGACGTCTCCTCGGTCCCCCTGGACAAGAAGGCCGCCGCGCTGGCCGAGGCGGGAATCCTCCCGGCACGGCTCGCCGAGGCCGTGCGGGACGCGCTGTTCGAGATCGAACAGCAGGTGCGGCCGCTGCCCGTCGGCGCCACCCAGGCCGAGGTCGCGCGGGAGATCGGCGCCGACCTCGACACCTTCCGCCGGCGCCACCGGCTGGACCGGGTCGTCGTGATCAACGTGTCGACCACCGAACCCGCGCCGCCGTCCCACCCCGCCCACGCCGACCTCGACGCGTTGCGGGCCGCGCTGGACGGCCCCGACCCCGTCCTGCCGCCCAGCTCACTGGCCGCCTACGCCGCACTGCTCGCCGGCTGCCCGTACGTCGACTTCACCCCCTCCACCGGCGCCCGCCTGCCCGCCCTCGACGCGCTGGCCCGCGCACAGGGGCTGCCCTACGGGGGACACGACGGCAAGACCGGCGAGACGCTGGTCAAGTCCGTGCTCGCCCCGATGTTCGTCCAGCGCAACCTGAGGGTGCGCACCTGGTCGGGGATCAACCTGCTCGGCGGCGGCGACGGCGCGAACCTGGCCGAGCCGGCCGCCAACGCGGCCAAGTCCGCCAGCAAGCAGCGCGTGCTGGCCGAGACCCTCGGCTACCAGCCGCAGGGTGACACCCGCATCGACTTCGTGGAAGATCTCGACGACTTCAAGACCGCCTGGGACCTGGTCACCTTCGAGGGCTTCCTGGGCACGCGCATGCGCATGGAGTTCAGCTGGCACGGCTGCGACTCCGCCCTCGCGGCGCCGCTGATCCTCGACCTGGCGCGGCTGACCTCGGCCGCCCACCAGGCCGGGCGGGTCGGACCGCTCACCGAACTGGCCTTCTTCTTCAAGGACCCCCTCGGACAGGTCCCGCACGCCCTGTCCGACCAGTGGCAGGTGCTGCGCGATGCCGTCGCCTCCTACGGCGCGCCGGGCACGCCGCGATGACGACGCTGCGCGACCTGCTGGAGCTGGTCCGCGCCCCGGCCGCGTTGTCGGTCCCCGGCGACGTGGTCGCCGGGGCCGCCGCCGCCGGAGTGCTCGGCCGCCGTACCGCCGGACTGGCCTGCTCCTCGGTCTGCCTGTACTGGGCCGGGATGGCCGCCAACGACTGGGCCGACCGGCACCTCGACGCCAGGGAACGCCCCGAGCGTCCCATCCCCTCGGGGCGGGTGACGGCGAACGCGGCCCTCGGCACGGCGGTGGGCCTCACCCTCGCGGGCGTCACCGTGGCCGGGCTCGCGGGCGGCCGGCGTGCCCTGGCGGTCGCCGCGCCGCTGGCCGCCGCCATCTGGGCCTACGACGTGCTCGCCAAGGGCACGGTCGCCGGCCCGCCGGTCATGGCCCTGTGCCGCGGCCTGGACGTGCTGCTGGGCGCCAGCCCCGGATCCCGCGCCGCCGCCGCGCTGCCGTCCGCCGCCACGATCGCCGCCCACACCTACCTGCTCACCGCGCTCTCGCACGGAGAGGTGTCGGGCACGCGTCCGAGCGTGCCCGCGGCGACCCTGGCGGGCACCGTCGCGCTCACCGCCGCCACCGTCCGCGGCAGCGCGAACGGGACGCAGCCCGCCCTCGCCGGCTGGTACGCCGCCCAGTTCGGCCTTCCCCAGGCGCAGGCCGTCGCCGACCCCTCGCCCGGACACGTCCGTGAGGCGGTCAGCGCGGGCATCGTCAGCCTCCCCGCCCTCCAGGGAGCCCTCACCGCGCGCGGCGGCGCCCCGCGCCTCGCCCTCCTGCTCGCGGCGGCGGCCCCGCTGGCCCGGCGCCTGGTCAAGAAGATCGCCGCGACATGAGGCTCGGCTACGGCACCAACGGCTTCGCCAACCACCGGCTCGCGGACGCTCTGGAGGTCATCGCCGGCCTCGGCTACCAGGGAGTGGCGCTGACGCTCGACCACTGTCACCTCGACCCGTACGCCGACGGGCTGGGACGGCGGGTGGCGGAGGTCGCCGACCGGCTGCGCGCCCTCGATCTGGCGGTGGTCATCGAGACCGGTGCGCGCTACCTGCTCGACCCGCGGCGCAAGCACGCCCCGACGCTGCTCGACGACGACCGCGACACGCGGGTGGACTTCCTGCGCCGCGCCGTCGCGATCGGGGCCGACCTCGGGGCCGAGGCGGTGTCGTTCTGGTCCGGCATCCGCCCGGCCCATGTCGACCAGGCCGTCGCCTGGGACCGGCTGGCCGAGGGGTGCGAGCGGGTCGCCGAGACCGCCCGGGAGGCCGGGGTGACGCTCGGCTTCGAACCTGAGCCCGGGATGCTCGTGGAGACGATCGCCGGCTGGCGCCGCCTGCACCAGGCCCTGGGCGCGCCGGACGGCTTCGGCATCACGCTGGACATCGGGCACTGCCGCTGCAACGAGCCCGATCCGGTGCCCGCCTGCGTCGCCGGCGTCGCCGGGCATCTGGTCAACGTCCAGATCGACGACATGCGGCTCGGCGTGCACGAGCACCTGGAGTTCGGCGAAGGGGAGATCGACTTCCCGCCGGTGCTGCGCGCGCTCGACGACGCCGGCTACCGCGGCCTGGTCGCGGTCGAGCTGCCCCGCCATTCCCACGCCGCGCCCGCCGTCGCCGCGCGTTCGATCGACTTCCTGCGCGCCGCCCAGAAGGCGTCGCACGGGACGGAAGCAAGCCCGTCATGACGCCGCGACAGGCGCCGCGCGGGCCGGAAGGGAGCCCGTCATGACGCTGGGACCGGCATCGCGCGAGGCGGCGGAGGGTCCATCGTGACGCTGGAGGAGCGGCTGAGCACCGCGCTGCGCGACGGATCGCCGGGAGAGTGGCTGGATGACGCCCTGGCCGCCGCGGCCGAGCGGCCCGAGTCGATCGGCCGGTCCTTCGCCGCGGCCGGACGGCGCGTCGGCAGGCAGGCCCTGTCCGGGGCGCCCGGCTGGACGGCGGACGAGGCCGCGCGGGCGCTGCTGCTGTCCGCGCTGCCGCCCGACCGGCAGGCGGACCAGGCCGGCGGGCTCTACCGCCACGGCGACGCCGACGAGAAACGGGCCGTGCTCAAGGCGTTGCCGATGCTCGCCGTCGACACGGCGGCGGTGCCGCTGCTGCACGACGCGATCCGCACGAACGACACGCGCCTGGTCGCGGCCGCCCTCGGCCCGTACGCCCGTCACCTCGACCAGACGGCCTGGCGGCAGGCGGTGCTCAAATGCGTGTTCATGGGCGTGCCGCTGACCGCCGTCGACCGGCTGGACGAGCGGGCCGACCACGAGCTGGCGGCCATGCTGGCCGCCTTCGCCGACGAGCGCGCGGCGGCAGGACGTCCCATGCCCGCCGACGCCGCCGCCCTCCTCGACCGCCTGACCCCCAAGGAGGCCTGATGCGCATCTTCGACCCGCACATCCACATGACGTCGCGCACCACCGACGACTACGCGCGGATGGCCGCCGCCGGAGTCCGGGCCGTCGTGGAGCCCGCCTTCTGGCTCGGGCAGCCCCGTACCAACCCCGGCTCGTTCGCCGACTACTTCGACTCGCTGCTCGGCTGGGAGCCGTACCGGGCCGCCCAGTTCGGCGTCGTCCACCACGCGACCATCGCGCTCAACCCCAAGGAGGCCGGCGACCCGCGCTGCCGGCCCGTGCTGGACCTGCTGCCGCGCTACCTGGACAAGGACCGGGTCGTCGCGGTCGGCGAGATCGGCTACGACTCGATGACGCCCGAGGAGGACGACGCCTTCGAACGGCAGCTCGCCCTGGCCGTCGAGTACGACCTGCCCGCGCTCGTGCACACCCCCCACCGCGACAAGGCCCGCGGCACCCAGCGGACCATCGAGGTCGTCGCCGCCTCCGGGATCGCGCCCGGGCGGGTCGTCGTGGACCATCTCAACGAGGTCACCGTCGACATCGTGCACGAGTCCGGATGCTGGATGGGCTTCTCCATCTACCCCGAGACCAAGATGTCGCCCGAGCGCATGGTGGAGATCCTGCGCAAGCACGGGCCGGACCGGATGCTGGTCAACTCCGCCGCCGACTGGGGCGTCTCGGACCCGCTGCTGACGCTGGAGACCGGCAGGGCGATGCTGGCCGCAGGGTTCACCGACGACGACGTCGACCGCGTGCTGTGGCGCAACCCCGTGGAGTTCTACGGCCAGTCCGGACGCCTGGACCTGACCGGCGCCGAAGACCAAGACGGCTCCGTCGCCGGTTCCGTCGCCGGCTTCGACGAGCCCACCTTCGCCGGCAGCTCCATCAAACGCGGAGGCAGCTGATGCGGCTGCTCCACCCCTCGGGGACACCGCTGCACGTCAGCTACTGCACCAACGTCCACCCGGCCGAGGACCTCGACGGCATCATCGCCCAGTTCGACGCCTACGCCGTCCCGATCCGCGACCGCCTCGGCGCCGACGTGCTCGGGCTCGGGCTCTGGCTGGCCGCGCCCGTCGCCGCCGCCCTCGCCGCCGACCCGGCGCTACGCGCCAGGCTCCGCGGGGAGCTGACCGCGCGGGGCCTAGAGGTGGTGACCCTCAACGGCTTCCCCTACCGCTCCTTCCAGGATCCGGTGGTCAAGCACGCGGTCTACCACCCCGACTGGACGACGCAAGAACGGCTGACCTACACCCTGGACCTGGCGCGCGTCCTGGCGGACCTGCTGCCCGGCGATGCGGCCCGTGGCTCGGTGTCCACCCTGCCGCTCGCCTGGCGCGACCCCTGGGACGCCGCGATGGCCGGCCAGGCCGCACGCCGGCTCGACGAGCTCGCCGCCGGCCTCGCCGACGTCGAGTCCGCCACCGGACGGGTCGTGCGCGTCGCGTTCGAACCCGAACCGGGCTGCGTCGTGGAGACCACCGAGCAGGCCATCGCCCACCTGGCGGACGCCGACCACGACCGGCTCGGCGTCTGCGTCGACCTCGCCCACCTGGCCTGCGCCTGGGAGAAGCCCGCCGACGCGCTGGGCGCGCTGCGCGACGCCGGCCTGCCCGTCGTCAAGGTCCAGCTCTCCGCGGCCCTGGAGACCGCCGAACCGGAGGCGCTGCGCGAGTACGTCGAGCCGCGCTTCCTGCACCAGACGCGCACCCCCGCGGGCGAGGCCGCCGACGACCTCGACGAGGCCCTCGACCGGCGGCTGCCCGGGCCGTGGCGGGTCCACTACCACGTGCCGCTGCACGTCTCCCCGTCCGCGCCGCTCGCGGCGACCACGCCGCTGCTGCGCGAGGCGCTCGCCGAACTCGCCGGCGGCCCGGAGCCGCTGTGCGACCACTTCGACGTGGAGACCTACACCTGGGGCGTCCTGCCCGCCGCGCTCCGCCCGCAGACGCCCGGGCAACTCGCCGAGGGCATCGCCGACGAGCTCGACTTCGTCCGCGCCGAACTTCGCCACCTGGGAGTGGAAGCATGACATCGTTGCTGGTCCTGGACGTCGTAGGCCTGACCCCGAGGCTGCTGGCCCACATGCCGCGGCTGCGCGCCGTCGCCGACGGCGGCTTCCAGTCCGAACTGGGCACCGTCCTGCCCGCCGTCACCTGCTCGGTGCAGTCGACCTTCCTCACCGGCGCCCCGCCCGCCGAGCACGGCATCGTCGGCAACGGCTGGTACTTCCGCGACCTCGGGGAAGTCCTGCTGTGGCGCCAGCACAACGCGCTCGTCGGCGGGGACAAACTGTGGCACGCCGCCCGGCGGGAGCGGCCCGGGTTCACGGTGGCCAACGTGTGCTGGTGGTACGCCATGGGCGCCGACGTCGACTGGACCGTCACGCCCCGGCCGATCTACCACGCCGACGGGCGCAAGGACCCCGACTGCTACACCTATCCGCCCGAGCTGCACGACGAGCTCACCTCGGCGCTCGGCGACTTCCCCCTGTTCACCTACTGGGGCCCGGGAGCGGGCATCGCCTCCTCCACCTGGATCTGCCGCGCCACCGAGCGCGTCATGGCCGCGCACAACCCGGACCTGACCCTGGCGTACCTGCCCCACCTCGACTACGACCTGCAACGGTACGGCCCCTCCGACCCGCGTTCCGCCGCTGCCGCCGCCGAGCTCGACGGCGTGCTCGCCCCCCTGCTGGACGCCGCCGCGGCACGGGGGACCACCGTCGTGGCGCTGTCGGAGTACGGGATCACGGACGTCTCCCGCCCGGTGGACATCAACCGGACGCTGCGCGCCGAAGGGTTCCTCCGCGTCCACACCCAGGCCGGCATGGAGTACCTCGACCCGTGGACCTCGCGGGCGTTCGCCGTCGCCGACCACCAGGTGGCGCACGTCTACGTGGCCGACCCGGCCGACGTCCCGGCCGTCGCCAAGCTCTGCGCGTCCCTCCCCGGCGTCGCCGAGGTGCTCGACGAGGAGGGCAAGCGGGCCCACGGGCTCGACCACTCCCGGTCGGGCGAACTGGTGCTGCTCGCCGAGCCGGACGCCTGGTTCACCTACTACTACTGGCTCGACGACGCACGCGCCCCCGACTTCGCCCGTCTGGTCGAGATCCACCGCAAACCCGGTTACGACCCGGCCGAGCTGTTCTTCGACCCCCAGGACCTGCTCGGCGCCAAGCGCCGGGCGGGGGTGGCGTTGCTGCGCAAGAAGGTCGGCATGCGCTACATGATGAACGTCGTCGGGCTCGACGCGGGCGCCCGCGCGGTGCGCGGCTCCCACGGGCTGCTGCCCAGGGACGCAGCCGACGCCCCGGTGCTCCTGTGCTCCGACCCCTCGGTCGCCGCCGAGCGCTTCGAGGCCACCGACGTCAAGGACCTGCTCCTCCGCCTCGCCCTGAGCTGACCACCGAGCGGGCCTGCACGCGGAAGGGCCGCGCCGGTGCGGCGCGGCCCTTCACTGGCACCTTCACGGCACCTCGCGGTGCCGGGGAAGGCGATGGCCTACCAGTCGCGCATGCTTACAGGGTGGCTCCCGGCCCGAAGGGGAAGCGGCCGTAGTACTCGCCGACCTGGTCGCGGTAGGCGGGCTCCTTGTAGCTCGCCTCGTCGAACTCCGGCGAGTCCTTGATCTCGTCCTTGGTGCGGCTGACGAAGACCTTCTTCTCCTGCGGGTCGATGTTGATGACCGTGCTCGCGGGGAGCATGACCTTCTTGCCGAAGATCCACGGTCCGGTGTCGACGATCAGGTAGCTCTCGCCGACCTCGTACGTGGCGTCGTCCACGGAACCGATCTTGCCGTCCGTGGCCTCCACGTGATATCCGACCACGTCGAAGCTCTGGTGGGCTCCGGTGACGGTGGGGCCGTAGCTCCAAAGATCCTGTGCCATCTTCGTGTTCTCCCTTCGATTGTGCCGTCGGGACTCTTCGCCCTACCCGTCATTCGCCGGTGAAACATCGATGCGCGGACAGGTCCGCCTCACCCGGAGGTAAGGCCGGCCTCGGCGGCCCCCGCGGCCGACGTCACGGGCACCCCCGCGTTTCCGCTAACCTGGACATGCTTCATGCGCCGCTAGCTCAGTTGGTTAGAGCAGCTGACTCTTAATCAGCGGGTCCGGGGTTCGAGTCCCTGGCGGCGCACCACGGCAACGGCCGATGACCTGGGCATCCTTCACTTGACGGAGGGTGCCCACAGTCATTTCCAGGCCTGTGCGGGTCGTCGTGGGCTCGCCGATCGTCGTCTCGCACGAGCATCAGCCCTCGAAGGTCACGGTGGCGTACTGGTAGCGGGTCTTCCCGTTCTCGTCACCGCTGTGCGTGCGACCGGTCATGACCTGGTTGTAGCCCGCCTCCGTGATGTGGTTGCTCTCCTTGTACTCGCCGGTCCACGTCGGGGAGGTCAGCCGCACCTGCCGTCCCTGCCAGTAGAGGGCGGCGGTGCGGTAGCTCGTCTTGCCGTTCTCGTCGCCGGTGTGCCACCGCCCGACGAGTGCCTGGTCCGTCGGGGCGATGTAGCCGGACCTGCTCTCCGTCTGGCCGGGGGTCCAGTCCCCGAGGTGCACCTGGACCTGCTCGTCGTTGATGAAGATGAAACCGCAGTAGTAGGTGGTCGGGCGGTTCTCGTCGCCGACATGTGAGCGGCCGGTGAGGACCTGGTTCGTCGGGCAGGTGACCTGGCCGTTCCACTCCCACACGGTCTCGGCGTAGGCGCGCTCGACCCGGATCGTCACCGCCGCCGCCGAGGCCGGCGCGGACATGGTCGCGGTGGCCACCGCGGCGGCGGCCACGACCGCGGCGGAGAACATTCTCGTGTGCGTCTTCATCGTCCCTGGTTCCTTCTCGTTCGCGCCGTCGCATCCGCGACGGCGATGTGCCGATGACAGGAACTGTGGTCCAGGCCACTTGGAACGGTCTTAAGAGTGACTTTCCCAGCATTCAGCACGTCGCCGGCCCCTCACCGGTGCCACCCGAAGCCGAGGGATCGTCGCCGGAGCGGAACACACGTGCGCCGGCTGTGCCATCTCATGACACCGGTTCCTCGCTGTCAGGTTCGGCGGGCGTTGGACGCGAGGCGTTCGGCGAGCGCGATGACGAGGTCGCGCAGTTCATCGGGGCGCTCGATGACGAACGGCCGGTCGAGTGAGGCGAGTGTCGGCGGCAACCAGTCGAGCCGCTCCGCCCGTATCCGGACGCGCAGCCAGCGGTCGGTCGTCCGGTCCTCGCCCGCCGCGGGCTCGTGCTCCTCCAGGCTCGCGACGCCGGCGGGAAGGTGGGCGCGGATCTTCTCGACCGTCCCGTGGATCCGCAAGACGACTTCATGCCGGTACTCGGCCGTGGCGAACCCTGACAACACGCGGTGGGCCGGATCGGGACCCGCGGGCGCCTCGAAAGAGCCGGGCAGGGTCCTCGCGTCCGCGATGCGATCAAGCCGGAAGGTCCGGTCCTCGCCGATCGCGGGGTCCGTGCCCGTGACGTACCACCGGCCCGAATGGGCGACGATGCCGTACGCGTGCAGTGTGCGGTCGCTGCGCCGGCCGTCGCGGTCGGTGTATCGGATCCAGACCGGTCGGCGATGGCGTACCGCGTCGGCGATGGTGAGCAGGACTTCGGCGTCCGGGGTGGCGAACTCATCGGGCTGATCCGTGAAGACGAGAGATTCCACAAGTGTGTCGAGCCGGCGGGCGATGTGCTTGGGCAGCACCCGCCGGATCTTGGCCGATGCCGTCTCGCTCGCAGCGCGAGCCGCCGTCATCATCCCCGCTCGGCGGCCGGCGACCAAGCCGAGCAGCACGGCCAGCGCCTCGTCGTCGCTGAGCATGAGCGGAGGCAGACGGTACCCGGGGGCGAGCCGGTACCCGCCGTAGCGGCCGCGCACCGACTCCACGGGCACGTCAAGGTCGATCAGGTGGTCCACATACCGCCGCACGGTGCGCCCATCGACGCCGAGCCGGTCGGCGAGTTCGGCCACCGTCCGAGTGCCGCCCGACTGCAGCAACTCCAGGAGTGTCAGCACGCGGCCGGTGGGTCGAGGCATCTGCACAGCCTACGGCGAATACAGGACCGATTCTGTCCAGTATTTCTCCTAGCCTGCGACGTGCAGCGACTCCATCAGCCAAGGAGATCACCATGGACTTCGTCTCGATCCGCATCATCACCGGCGACGTTCGGCGCCTCGTCGAGTTCTACGAAACAGCCACAGGGCTGCGGGCGACGTGGGCCACCGAGGACTTCGCCGAACTAACGACCCCCAACGCCACCCTCGCGATCGCCGGCACCCGCACCGTCCCGCTGTTCGCCCCGGGCTCCGCCCGCCCGGCGGACAACCACAGCGTGATCACGGAGTTCCGTGTCGACGACGTGGACCGCGTCCACCGGAACCTGACCGGCTTCGTCACCGACTTCGTCAACGAGCCCACCACGATGCCCTGGGGCAACCGGTCGCTGCTGTTCCGCGACCCCGACGGCAACCTCGTCAACTTCTTCACCCCGGTCACCCCGGCGGCCATCGAGAAGTTCGCACGTTGACGCCGAACACGGTCGCTCACGCGGGACCCCTGAGATCCCGATCGCCGCGACCGGCACGAAGCACAGGCGGGACCGCCCCTGCACCTCGCGGAACCGACGTCCTGCGACACCACAGCTAGCGGTGGGTGAGGTCGTACAGCCAGGCGGCCGCCTCGTCCGGCGCGCCGAAGCGGATCACGCGCAAGTGGGCGAAGCGGGGATCGTGGACGAGCCGGTGGATGGCCGCCCTGCGGGCCGCGTGCTGCGACCAGGCCCACCAGGCCGGGTGGTCGCGGCGGAACCAGCCGGCCAAGGTCTCGCGGTTGCCGCCGAAGACGCGCTCGCGCAGCAGGGTCCGCCGCAGAGATCGGCGCAGGACCCGGGGCATGATCACGCTTCTGGAGTAGTCCAGCCAGACCACGGTGTCGGCGCGCTCCCACAGCAGCTCGCGCACCTCGGGGTAGCCGAAGGAGTCGAAGACCCAGGCGGGGGAGGAGACGATGGCCGCCACCTTCGCCGCGAACTCGCCGTCCACGGCCCACCCCGGCCCCACATAGTGCAACGCGTCCATCTCGTGATACGGCACCGCGAGATGGTCGCCCAGGGCCCGCGCCATGGTCGACTTCCCGGCCCCACTGATACCGACGACAAGAACACGACGCACCCGTGCACCATAGACCCCGACACCCGCTCAGGCGCCGCCGGCTGTGCTCAGCCCGCGAGCACGCTACAGCCGCCGGGTGTGGTCCGCGCCGGGGCGGTGACATGGCGATACCGCGATCCCGGCGCACCGTACGGCGGGTGCTCCGGCCCGTGCCGCCCGTGTGGTGATTGTGCGGGCGGCACGGGCGCGGTGACATGGTGGTACCGCGATCCCGGCGCCGCCGTACGGGCGGGGCCGCCGGGCGCCGGGCGGCCTCCGTCCCTACCGCTCGTGTGGTGCTCATTTTGATCGGTGCCGGGTCGGTGGGGTGTGGCACGGCGATGCCGGCGCCGCCGGTACGGCGGGACACCCGGCGAGGCTTTCCCGTGTCTCAGCGTTTGAGTCCGGCCAAAAACGCGCCGAATGCTTCGGCGGACACGGTCAGATGCCCCTTCTCCAGGTCCTTGCTGTCCCTGATCGCGACCCCATATGACAGCGTCCCGATTTCGACGCAGTCTCCGCCGTTCGCCGAGCTGTGAGAAGACTTCCGCGTGAATCCGCTGCCCCGCCGGATCCCGTGGCGATCGGGAAGCGCGGCGCCGCCCGGTCACGGACCGAGCGGTTCCGTGGTCGCGGTGGGCGTCAGGCCAGGTGGGCGTCCACGGGGAGCACCGGGGCGTCCACCTCGATGGTCTGGGGATATTTGATGCCGGCTCCGGTGTTCAGGACGACGACCTGGTCGTCCGGGCCGATCCAGCCTGAGGCGCGGAGCTTGCGGGCCGCGGCGAACGCCGCCGCGCCCTCCGGGCAGACGAAGGCGCCTTCGAGGGCCGCCACCTCGCGGAGTTCGGCCAGCAGTTCGGCGTCGGTGACCGTGACCGCGGTGCCCGAGGTCGCGGCCAGGGCACGCAGGATGAGGAAGTCGCCGAGCGGCTTCGGGACGTTGATGCCGAAGGCCACGGTGCGCGCGCCGTCCCAGTAGCGGCTCTCGGGCTCCCCCTTCTCGTAGGCGCGGACGATCGGCGCGCAGCCCTCGGCCTGCACCGCGACCAGCCGCGGCAGCGGCCCTGAGATCCAGCCGAGCTCGCGCAGTTCTTCCAGGGCCTTGTGGATGCCGATCAGGCCCACTCCGCCGCCGGTCGGGTAGAGGATCACATCGGGCATCCGCCAGCCGAGCTGCTCGACGATCTCGATGCCCATGGTCTTCTTGCCCTCGATGCGGTAGGGCTCCTTGAGGGTCGAGGCGTCGAAGACCCGGCCGCCGGAGGCGGCGACCAGCTCGCCGACGATCCGGCCGGCGTCGCTGATCAGGCCGTCGACCAGATAGAGGTCCGTCCCCGAGGCCACGCACTCGCGCCGGGTGATCTCCGGCGCGTCCACCGGCATGACCACGGTGGCGGCCAGGCCGGCCCGGGCGCCGTACAGCGCCCACGCGGCGCCGGCGTTGCCGTTGGTCGGCATGGCCAGCCGCTCGACGCCCAGCTCGGCCGCGCGCGACACCCCGACCGCCGCGCCGCGGGCCTTGAACGAGCCGGTGGGGATCAGCCCTTCGTCCTTCATCAGCAGCCGGGGCACCCCGATGCGTTCGCCGTAGCGCGCCATCTCCAGCAGCGGCGTCATTCCCTCGCCGAGGCTGGTGACCGACCGCGGGTCACGCACCGGGAGGAGCTCGTGGTAGCGCCAAAGGTCGGGGGAGCGCCGCGCGACGTCGTCAGGGGTGACCGAGGACCGGACGGCCGCCAGGTCGTAGCGGGCCCGCAGCGGGGACGCGCACCGGGTGCACAGGTTCTGCGGCCGCTCGCTGTCGTGCTCTGCTCCGCACCGGCCGCACTCCAGGTGGGACAGATGGCTGAAACTCAACGCGCGCTCCCTGGCTGCTCTCGGGTGGGGACATGCCCGCGACAGGGCCGCGGGTACTCGGGGGTCCACGAAGAGGTCATCGGTTTCCGGTCGTCCCATTATCGCCAGGCGTGTTGGACGGGAGTTCCCCGGGTGCGTTCCCGCTGTGGCGACGCGCCGGAAACTTTCACAGGCGGACGAGGGCGTTCGCCGCTTGACCTGGGCTGTCGGAAAGGTTTTCCCGGGTGCGTTGCCTCCCGTGGCGGCCGAACCTACGGTGACCCCACTCCGCGGCGAATCCGATCAGCGATCAAGTCGAAACGCCGTCGAAGCGCTTCGACGGTGATTTCGACAGGGTTACGGCGAATCCCGCCGGGCCGGACGCCCGGCGACACGACGGCAGGAGAGGAAGATCATGCTCAGGACGTCACGCCTACTCGTCCCGGTGTCGATGCTGGTGGCGCTCGTCGGCCTGCTCGCCACCCCGGCGCAGGCGGCGACCTGGTCCTCCACCGACCGGTGGGGCACCTGGACCAACGGCGGCTACACCCTCTACAACAACATCTGGGGCAACGGCGCGGGCCCGCAGACCATCTGGGCCAACAGCTACAGCAACTGGGGCGTGTGGGCGAACCACCCCAACACCGGCGGGGTGAAGTCCTACCCCAACGCCACAAGGAACGTGAACCGGCGCATCAGCGCGCTCGGCAGCGCGAGCAGCAGCTTCAACGTCACCGTGCCGAACGGCGGCGCCTACACCACGGCCTACGACATCTGGTGCGACGGCCACACCTACGAGATCATGCTGTGGATGAACAAGTACGGGCCGGTCGGCCCGCTCGGCTCGCGCCAGACCAGCGTCTCGGCCGGCGGCCACAGCTGGGACGTCTACCGCGGGTCCAACGGCTCCAACCAGGTGTTCTCCTTCGTCCGGCAGGGCAACACCAGCTCCGGCACGGTGGACATCAAGGCGATCTTGACCTGGCTGCGCGGCAACAACTGGTTCGGCGACGTGACATTGGGCGACGTCCAGTTCGGCTACGAGATCACCTCCTCCAGCGGCGGCATGGACTTCCGCACCAACAGCTTCTCGGTCTCGGCGAACTGACCGCCTGACCGCCTGATCGCGGGACCGTCCGGCCGCGCGACCGCCCGGCCGCGCGATCCCCTGACCGGGTGCCCCGTGACCGCGCGCCCCCGTGACCACGCGGCCCCGCGTTCTCACGCCTGCGGGCCGGACGGCCGGGTGACGGGGGCGTGCCAGTCGGGCACCTGGGCGCCGGGCGCCGTGAAGGACCCGAAGTCGGTGGTGTCCCGGAAGGCCGGCACGGTGTAGAGATCCCGGGCGTACGCCCACAGGTGCGGGTACTGCTGGAGGCCCGGGTTGATCGTCCGCTGGGCGTTGGGCCCGACGTCGTAGCGGACCAGGGTCACCCAGAGCCGGATGTCGGCCTCGGTCGGCGCCGACCCCACCAGGTACCGCCGGGTGGCCAGCCGCTCGTCGAGCGTGGCGAACGCGTCCAGCAACGCGGCTCGGGCCGTCGCGCCGTCCGGGCCGGGCCGGGCGGCCGTGGTCGCGCCGTGGTTGACCGCCGGGCCGAGCCAGGCGTCGAGCTCCTCGATCTCGTCGCGATGCCGCTCGGGATAGGTGTCCACGAGCGGCTCGGCGAGCTGCCGGAACCGGGTGCCGATGTCGATGCCGATGCCCTTGAAGTCGTTGCTGACCACGGTCCCGGTATCCCGGTCCCACAGGGTCGGCACCGAGACGTGCCCGTCGAAGCCCTCCTCCGTCGCCTCGTAGGCCTCGCGCAGCAGCGCGAACCCGTTGACCGGGTCCGGCCCGTACTGTTCGCGGAACGCCCAGCCCCGGCCGTCCCGGGCGTTGTCCACGTACGAGACGCCGACGACGTCTTCGAGCCCGGCCAGGGCCCGGGCGATCGTGACCCGCTGCGACCACGGGCAGAACCAGCCCGCGTACACGTGGTACCGGCCGGCGCGGGGCGTGAAGCCGCTCCGTCCGTCCTCGGTGATCCGGCCGGTGAACCGGTAGAGCGGGCGCGGATCGCCGGGTCGGCGGGTGATGCGGTACTCCCCGTAGGCCGCGGTGTCGACGGGGCCGGCCAGCCGGACGGAGTGGGATGGCGATGACATGGGAACCTCCGGGATCGGGAGTGCTGGAGGCCCGGATTCGGGCCGGTGCGGTCCATGGCCCGGTCAGGCATGCCGCCCGCCGGGGATGGCCGCGAGCAGGGCGCGGGTGTAGTCGTGGTCCGGGCGGTGGAAGAGGTCCCCGGTCGTGCCGATCTCGACGATGCGGCCGTCCCGCATGACGGCCACCCGGTGGGCGATCTGCCGCACCACGGCGAGGTCGTGCGAGATGAACAGGTACGCGACGCCGGTGGCCGCCTGGAGTTCGGCGAGCAGGTCGAGGACCTGGGCCTGCACCGAGACATCCAGAGCGGAGACCGGCTCGTCGCAGACCACGAGGTCGGGGGAGAGCGCGAGGGCCCGCGCGATGGCGACCCGCTGGCGTTGCCCGCCCGACAGTTCCGCGGGCCTGCGGTCCAGGACCGAGGCGGGCAGCGCGACCCGGTCGACGAGCTCGCGGGCGCGTGCCCGCCGGGAGGCCCGGTCGCCGACGCGGAACACGCGCAACGGCTCGGTGATCACTTCGCTGATCGGGAAGCGCGGGTCGAGCGACGCGTACGGATTCTGGTAGACGAGCTGGGCGCGCCGCCGCAACCGGCGCAAGGCCTCCCCCCGGGCTCGGGTGATCTCCTCGCCGTCGAAGACGATCCGTCCGGCGTCCGGCTCGGCCAGGCGCAGCACCAGGCGGGCCGTCGTCGACTTGCCGGAGCCGGACTCGCCGACCAGGGCGAGGGTCTCGCCCCGGTCGATCGAGAAACTCACGTCGCGCACCGCGCGCACCGATCGTGCGGCGCCTCCGGCCACCTTGGGGAGCGGGAACTCCTTGGCCAGGTTCTCCACCGTCACCAGGGGCCGGCCCGGCGCGGCCCGGCCCGCGCCGGTCCGCGGCGGCGCGGCCGGGCGGGCGGGCGACAAGCTCGGGGCGCTGCGCAACAGCCGCCGAGTGTACGGGTGGCCCGGCCGGTCGAGGATCTGCCGGGTCGGCCCGGTCTCGACGACCCGGCCACGCGACATGACCACGATCCGTCGCGCCCGGTCGGCGGCGACGCCGAGGTCGTGGGTCACCAGCAGGACGGCGGTGCCCAGCGCCTCGGTGAGGCCCTGGATGTGGTCGAGGATCAGCCGCTGAACGGTGACGTCGAGCGCGCTGGTCGGCTCGTCAGCGATGATCATCTTCGGCTTGGCGGCGATCGCCACGGCGATCAGTGCCCGCTGCCGCATGCCGCCGGAGAGCTCGTGCGGGTACTGCCGGGCCCGGACGGCCGGGTCGGGCAGACCTGCCCGCTCCAGCAGTTCGACGGCGTCCAGTCGCGCGGAGCGGCGGCCGGCAAGGCCGTGCACCCGCAGCACCTCCGCCACCTGGTCGCCGATGCGTTGCACAGGATTGAGCGACACGGTCGGGTCCTGCGGGATGAGCCCGATCTGGGCCCCCCGGATCCGCCGTAGCTCCCGCTCGGACAGGCCGGCGAGGTCCTGCCCGCCGAATCGGACGCGCCCGGCGTCGATCCGGCCGTTGCCGGGCAGCAGGCCGATGATCGCGTGCGCCGTCGTCGACTTGCCGGAGCCGGACTCGCCGACGACCGCGACGATCTCGCCGGCGCGGACCGTCAGGTCCACGCCGTCGACGGCGCGCACCACTCCCGTCCGCGACCGGTAGGAGACCGCGAGGTCGCTGATCTCCAGCAGGTTCTCCGGTGTCGCGTCCGGACCGCTCGGCGTGCTCATCGCTGGGTCGTCACCTCTCCGTCGAGGGCGCGGGCGATCCGGTTGGTGGCGAGGACGGTGGCCGCGATCGTCAGGCCGGGCAGCGTCGAGACCCACCACGCGTTCGCCAGGTAGTTCCGGCCGGTGGAGATCAAGGTCCCCCACTCCGGGGCGGGCGGCGGGGCGCCGTATCCGAGGAAGCTCAGTGACGAGACGGCCAGGACCGCGATGCCGAACTCAAGGGTGGCCAGGACCAGCACCGGGCCCATCGCGTTCGGCAGCACATGCCGGAGCAGGACCGAGTACCAGCGGGCCCCGGTGGAGCGGGCGGCCTCGACGTAGGTGGCCTGGCGTACCCGCAGCACCTCCGCCCGCATCACCCGGGCGAAGCTCGCGACGCTGGCGAGACCGACCGCGACGGCGACCTTGACGGTGCCGAACCCGAACACCGTGACCAGGGCGAGGGAGAGGAACAGCGCGGGGATGGCCAGCAGCACGTCCACGATCCGCATCAGCACGTCCTCGACCCACCGGCCGGCGAAACCCGCGACCAGGCCGATCGTGCCGCCGGTGAGGAAGGCGACCCCGACCGCGATCAACGTCGCCTTGAGGGAGAGCGCCGCGCCGTGCACGACGCGCGCGTAGAGGTCCCGGCCGAGTTCGTCGGTGCCGAACCAATGCCTGGCGCCGGGGCCCTGGAACCGGTCGGCGGGCACTCCCAGCAGCGGGTCGATCGAGGTGAACAGCGTGGGCCGGAAGGCCATCAGGACGATGACGGAGACCACGAGCGCCGAGAGCACCAGGCCGGGACGACGCAGCAGGAACCGGAGGAGCCGCCGCGCCTCCGCGCCGCGGGAGGCGCCCGGGTCGGCCGGTTCCGCGTCGTACGGACGGTTCGGCCCGGGTCCGGTCCCCGGCTCGGCCTTGCCGACCAGTGGCCGGCTCATCCGGTGCTCCTCGGCCGGGCGGCGACGACGATGCGCGGATCGAGGAGCGGGTAGATCAGGTCGACGACGAGGTTGGCGAGCACGAAGGTCAGCGCGCCGAAGACCACGATGCCCTGGACCATCGGGATGTCCTGCACCGACACGGCTCTGACGGTCTCCCTTCCGACGCCGTTGCGGGCGAAGACCGTCTCGACGATGACCGACCCCGCCGTCAGGTTGCCGACCAGGATGCCGACCAGGGTGAGCGCCGGCAGTACGGCGTTGCGCAAGGCGTGGCGCAGGTGCACCCTGACCCGGCCCGCGCCCTTGGCCCGGGCGGTCTGGACGTACGGCTCGTGCAGTGTGGTCAGCAGGCTCTTGGTGAGCACCTGTGCGAGCATCGCGCCGGTCGGTATGGCGAGGGTGAGCGCCGGCAGGACCAGGCCGGCCGCACCCTCGTCGCCGAACGCGGGCAGCAGCTTGAGCCGGAAGGCCAAGAGCTGAACGAGCATCAGGCCGGTCCAG
Organism: Sphaerisporangium sp. NPDC004334; assembly: GCF_053602655.1. Classification (NCBI taxonomy): domain Bacteria; kingdom Bacillati; phylum Actinomycetota; class Actinomycetes; order Streptosporangiales; family Streptosporangiaceae; genus Sphaerisporangium; species Sphaerisporangium sp. NPDC004334. Next base: position 169,290 of record NZ_JBSGDZ010000021.1, on the reverse strand, counting down.
AAGGTGGGCAGCGACACCCCCACCGACGGCAGCGACAGCAGCAGTTGGCGCAGCCACAGGCGGGCGGTGTAGGTGCCGTACAGAGCCAGGCCGCCGCCGAGGAGAACGGCCAGCACCATGGCGGTGGCCGTCAGCCGCAGGGTGGAGGGCAGGGCTTCGGCCAGTGTCCAGGTCACCGGTCGGCCGGTCGCCACCGAGTCGCCGAAGTCGCCGCGCAGCGCCCGGCCCAGGTAGTCCACGTACTGGACGAGGATCGGCCGGTCGAAGCCGTACTCCCGGCGCAGCGCCTCCAGGTGCGCCGGGTCGACGGCGGCCTGGTCGAGCCCGCCGGCGGCCATCGCGGAGACCGGATCGCCGGGCAGGAAGTCGAGCACCAGGAAGGAGACCGTGTAGGCCGCCCACAACACCACCACCGCCTGCCCGAGGCGAGTGGCCAGATATCGACGCATGCTCGGTCGTTCCTCCTGTCCGGGCTCCGGCTCCTAGCTCTTCCAGGTGTCGTGGAGCTGGATCCGGGTGGACGCCTCGAAGTCCAGGTCGTGGACCCGCTTGGCGACGCCGAGCACGGTGGTCAGCTCCACCACCGGGACGGCGTAGGCGTTGTCGACGATCAGCCGCTGGGCCTGGCCGGCCAACTCCTTGCGCTTGGCGGCGTCGATGGTCGCGGCCTGTTCGGTCAGCACCGTGTCCAGCTTCCCGGGCTTGAGCCGGTAGATGTTGGCCAGCGCGGTCGAGTAGGTGCTGCGCAGAATGTCCGGGTCGGCCCGGGTGAGGTTCCCCCATAGCGCGTCGAACTCGCCGGACTGCTGGATCTGGGTGAGCTGGGGGACCGGCACCTCCCGCAGCTGGATCTCGATGCCGACCGCCTTGAGCTGCTGCTGGATCAGTTCGAGAGCGGGCCGGTTGGTCGCGGCGACGGCGAACCAGATGACCACCAGGCTCAGCCGGGTTCCGTCCTTGGTCCGGATGCCGTCGGCGCCGCGCCGCCAGCCGGCCGAGTCGAGCAGTGACTCGGCCTTGCCCTTGTCGAACGCGAGCCCCGTGCCGAGGTCGGTGTAGAGCGGGGTGGTGTGGGCCAGGATGCTGGTCGCCGGCCTGCTGCCGGCCGGGAAGACCGTGTCGACGATCTGCCGCCGATCGATCGCCGCCTGGATCGCCTGGCGCACCCTGGGGTCGCCCAGCAGCGGGCGCGCGTTGTTGAGCCCCAGGTTGAACACCACGCCGGGGGTTGGCCCGCGCCTGCAGGCCGACGTCGCCGCTGCTCTGCAGCGTGCTCTGGTCGGAGAGGCCGACGCTGCCGATGGCGTCGACCTGGCCCGACGCGAGGCTGCCGGTACGGACTCCTGCCTCCGGGACGATGGTGAACACCACCTTGTCCAGGTACGCCTCGCCGGGCTTGCGCCACAGTGATGACCCCCAGTGGTAGCCACTGCGCCTGGCCAGAGTGATCGACTGGTTCGCTTCGTATCCCTGCAGCGTGAACGGGCCCGACCCGGCGATCCCCTCGGTGCAGCGCTGGTCGGCCGTCTTGCGGGCGCTCGCCGGCGAGACCAGGCCGAGCGAGAAGGTCGATGTCGCCTGCAGGAACTGGGCGTTGGGCTGCTTGAACGACACCTTCGCGGTCAGGTCGTCCACGATCTTGGTGCCGGTGTACCCGCTGAGGTAGCCGATCGCCAGGGTGGCCTTGGCGCCGAGCTTGGGCGCGGCGTCGAAGGTGTCCTTGACGGCCTGGGCGTCGACGGGCGTCCCGTCGCTGAACGTGGCTCCCCGGCGGAGGTGGAAGGTGAAGGTCCGCGCGTCCGGGCTCACCTCCCAGCGCTCGGCGAGCCAGGGAACGATCTCGCCGGTGGACGGGTCCTGGTCGGTCAGCGAGTCGACGATCTGCCGCAGGGCGTAGATGGTGTCGTTGCTTCCGACCTGCTGGGGGTCGACGCAGCCGGCGTACGACCCGACGGCGAACGTCAGCGTCCCGCCGGCCTTGGCGGTGCCGGTGCCGGTGCCGGTGCCGCCGCCGTCCGCGGCTCCGGCGCCGGCACCGCAGGCGGCGATCGGCAGGATCGACCCGGCGACGGCGAGCGACGCGATCAGCCGCCGCCGTCGGACAGCGGTGGGGTGGTGGGCTCGGTGCACGTGTACTCCACTTGTGTCGGAGGCGCCAAGGCCGCCCCTGTGCCGCCCGGACGGGAGCGGACCGATCGGTGAGGTCGATGCCGGAAACGTGGTCGGGGTAGGTATCGGGGTGCCTGGCCGGCGGAGCTGGTCACGCGGAGGTGAGGGTCCGTCCGGGGCGTACGGCCGCCTCGGCGGGCGGCACGGTGTGACGGGCTCGCGACCGAGCGCGTCGTGCCGCCCAGCGCACCCTCTGGCCGGGCTCATGGTAGGCAGCGCGTCAGATTAGAGTCAATCCCTACATGAAAAGTAGAGATATCCGGATGGCACCTCTGAAGGGGAGCGTGGACTCAAAGCCAACTATTTAGGTAGGTATAGACAGATATCTGGAAAGCGGCGTAGCCTCCGGCCAACGGCCATCGATCGGCGGAGGGGCCATCGTGGCGCCCTTCGATCCGGAGGTGGTCAATGCTGATGTCCGATTCGTTTCCCGCGCTCCATGTCGCCGTCGCGCCCGACGGGGCCGGCCGGCATCCGGCCGCACGGCGCGCGCCGCGGGCGAGGGAGCTCTTCACCGCCCGCTACCGGTCCGACCTGGTCACGGAGGCCGAACGGGGCCTGGCCGAGCCGCGGCGGAGCGGCGAGGACAGAGGGGACGGCTCGTGAGATTCCTGCTGATCACCCTGATCGTGCACGCGCCGGATCCGGTGACCGGGGTGCGCAAGCCGACCTACGAGCGGTTCTGCGAGGTGCTCGACAACGCCGTGCTCGCCGAGGAGCTCGGCTTCGACGGCTTCGGCGTGGGGGAGCGGCATGAACGACCCTTCATCTCCTCCTCCCCTCCGGTGGTGCTGAGCCACATCGCCGCGCTCACCTCCCGTATCCGGCTCTTCACCGCGGTCACCACACTGAGCCTGCTCGACCCGGTCCGGGCCTACGAGGACTACGCGACCCTCGACCACCTCTCCGGCGGCCGGCTGGAGCTGATCATCGGCAAGGGCAACGGCACCGCCCAACGGGAGCTGTTCCACGTCACGCCCGAGGACCAGTGGAACCGCAACGCCGAGGGCTACGAGCTGTTCCGCCGGCTGTGGCGGGAGGACCAGGTCACCGCCACGCCGCGCTTCCGGCCGAGCCTCACCGAGGCGGAGGTGTGGCCCCGGCCGCTGCAACGGCCGATCCGCGTCTGGCACGGCAGCGCGACCAGCCGGGAATCGGTCGACCTGGCCGCGCGCTACGGCGACCCGCTCTTCTCGGCGAACGTCAGCAACCCGATCGAACCCTACGCCGAACTGGTCCGCCACTACCGCGAGCGGTGGGCCGCCTACGGTCACGATCCGGCCGCTGCCGTGGTCGGGGCCGGCACCGCCGGCTACTACGCCGACCACCGGTCGCAGGACGCCCTCGCGGCCTACCGGCCGGTCTTCGAGGGAACGCTCGCGTTCCAGCGGCGACTCGGGCTGGAGCCGGTCTTCCCCACCCTGGAGGACTTCGTCGAGCGCAGCTCCGCCCTGATCGGCAGCCCGCAGCAGATCGTCGAGAAGGTCCACCGCTACCACGAGCGTTTCGGCCACAGCGTCATGCACTTGCACGCCGACGCCGACGGCCTGACCGACGCCCAGCACCGCGCGTCACTGGAGCTCTTCCAGTCCGACATCGCGCCGGTGTTGCGCAAGGAGATACCGGACCCGCCCTGGGAGTGGGGGCCGGTCACTCCGTAGCCCGTTTCCGCCTTCGTAGAAGGGTGACACATGGCCACCATCCCACTGGCAGTGCTCGACCTGGTGCCGATCTCTTCGGGATCGACCGCCGCGCAGGCCCTGCGTAACAGCATCGACCTGGCGCGGCAGGCGGAACGCTTCGGCTACGCCCGCTACTGGTTCGCCGAGCACCACCTCAACCCGGGGGTCGCCGGGACATCGCCCGCCGTACTGCTGGCGCTGACCGCGTCGGCGACCTCGACGATCCGGATCGGATCCGGCGCGGTGCAGATGGGCCACCGCACGGCCCTTGCGACGGTCGAGGAGTTCGGGCTCATCGACGCGCTGCACCCGGGGCGCCTGGACCTCGGTCTCGGCCGGTCGGGCGGGCGGCCGGCCGAGACGGCCCGGGAACCGGCGCTGGTGTCCGGCGCCACGGTGGTCGACGGGCGGGCGCCGAACGGGTTGCCGATCCCGCCGAAGTTCTCCTTCGCCCATCTGCTCGCCTCGCCGCGTTTCGCGCTGCAGAAGACGCTGCTGCAACTGCCCGGCGCGCGGTCGCAGGACTACACCGAACAGGTCGGCGACATCCTCGACCTGCTGCGCGGCACCTACCGGTCCCCGGAGGGCGAGGAAGCGCATGTGGTCCCGGGTGAGGGCGCGCAGGTGCAGCTCTGGATCCTCGGCAGCAGCGGCGGCGAGAGCGCGAACGTCGCCGGCGCGAACGGCCTGCGGTTCGCCGCCAACTACCACGTCAGTCCCGGCAGCGTACTGGAGGCGGCCGAGGGCTACCGGGCCGCGTTCCGCCCGTCCGCGGAGCTGGACCGGCCCTACGTCAGCGTCTCCGCCGACGTCGTCGTCGCCGGGACCGAGGCCGCCGCCCGCGAGCTCGCCGCGGGTTACGGGCCGTGGGTGCGCAGCATCCGGACCGCCGAAGGGGCGATCCCGTTCCCGACCCCCGCCGAGGCCCGTGCCATCCCGTGGAGCGAGGCCGACCGTGAGCTGGTCGCCGACCGCGTCGACACCCAGTTCGTCGGGACCGCCGGGCAGGTCGCCGACCAGCTCGAACAGCTTCGGGAGGCGACCGGCGCCGACGAGCTCGTCGTCACCACCATCACCCATGACCACAAGGACCGGGTGCGCTCCTACCGGTTGCTCGCCGAGGAATGGCACCGCCGGTGAGATGGCCGGGCGATAAAAACCCACTAAACAAGTAGGTCTTGACGGGAACATCAGGCTGTGTTGAGGTGAAACTGTCTACCTCGCCCAGAAAGGCGGCATCCATGCCCGTCGAGTTTCTCGGTATCGGCGGGACCAACGACGGCTCCGAAACCTCGCCGCGCTCCGGTCCCTCGTTCGACAAGCAGTACACACTCCGTCTCGCCCGGGCCCATGAGGAGTACGGCTGGGACCGGGTGCTGTTCGCCTACGGATCCGGCTCGCCCGACCCGGCGCAGGCGGCCGCGTTCGTCGCCACGAGGGTCACGGATCTCGGCATCCTCCTGGCCCACCGGCCGAACGTGTCGTACCCGACGTACGCCCTCAAGACGTTCGCCACACTGGACCAGATCAGTGACGGACGGCTGACCGTCCACTTCATCACCGGCGGCAACGACCACGAGCAGGGCCGCGAGGGCGACTTCCTGACCAAGGACGCCCGGTACTCCCGCACCAGGGAGTACATCGGGATCGTCAAGAAGGGCTGGACCTCGCGCGAGCCCTTCGACCACGAGGGGGAGCACTACAGCTTCAAGGACTTCGTCTCCGACGTGTTCCCGGTCCAGGAGCCGCGCCCGTCGGTGTCCTTCGGCGGGTCCTCGGCGGCGGCGTACGCGGCGGGTGGAGCCGAAGCCGACATCTACTGCCTGTGGGGTGAACCCCTGGCCGACACCGCGCAGCAGATCACCTCGATCAAGGAGGCCGCGTCGCGGGCGGGACGTGCGGACGTGCCGAGGATCCAGGTGGCCTTCAGGCCGATCATCGCTCCGACCGAGGAACTGGCCTGGAAGAAGGCGCACCGCATCCTCGGCGACCTGCGGGGAGCCGGGACGACCAGGCGCCGCCTGTCCGGGCCGCCGGAGAACACCGGATCACAACGCCTGCTGGAGGTGGCGGCCAGGGGAGAGCGTCACGACCGTGCGCTGTGGACGCCGACCGCGGCCGCGACCGGCGGCGCGGGCAACTCCAACGCGCTGGTCGGCACCCCCGAGACCGTGGCGGAGGCGCTGCTGGACTACTACGACCTCGGCGTGGACATCATCTCCGCGCGCGGTTACGACATCCTCGACGACGCGATCGACTTCGGCCGGTATGTGATCCCGCTGGTCCGGGAGGGGGTCGCGGAACGCGACCGCGCCAGGGCCGCCGCGCTCAGCTCGGTGGGATCATGACGCTCTCCGGCACCCGGACGGCGCCGGGCGTCCAGCGGGACGAACTCCCGCCGAAGGTCGTCCCGACCCGACATCCGCTGCGCTGGGCGTCGACCGCTCTCGTGCTGCTCCTGCTCGCGATGGCGGCCAACTCGCTCGCCACCAACCCCGCATGGGACTGGGAGATCGTCGGACAGTACCTGTTCGCGCCCTCGGTCCTGCGCGCGGTGGGACTCACCCTGGAGCTGACGGCGTTCGGCATCGTCCTCGGATTCGCCCTGGGCACCGTACTGGCCCTCATGCGCCTGTCGCCCAACCGGCTGCTGTCGTCGGTGGCCTGGGGCTACGTCTGGCTCTTCCGCTCGGTCCCGCTGATCTTGCAGTTGCTGTTCTGGTACAACCTGGCACTGCTGTATCCCCGGCTGTCGTTCGGGATCCCCTTCGGACCCGGGTTCTTCGCCATCGGCACCATGGACCTCATCGGGCCGCTGACCGCCGCCGCCCTCGGCCTGGCGCTGCACCAGGCCGCGTACGCCGCCGAGATCGTACGGGGTGGGCTGCTGTCGGTGGACCCGGGCCAGCGGCAGGCCGCCGCGGCGCTGGGCATCCCCCGCGTGCGCCGGCTGTTCCGGATCATCCTGCCGCAGGCGATGCGCACCATCGTGCCGAACGCGGGCAACGAGATCATCGGCCTGGTCAAGGGAACGTCGGTCGTCTACATCATGGCGCTGCCCGAGCTGTTCTACCAGGTGCAGGTGATCTACATGCGCAACGGCCGGGTGATGGCCCTCCTGCTGGTGGCGGCGGTCTGGTACCTGGTCCTGACCACGGTGCTGTCGGTCGTGCAGTACTACGTCGAGCGTCACTACGGCAGAGGGCGCTCATGACCACGATGGTGGAACTGCGCGACGTGCACAAACACTTCGGCCCGCTGCACGTGCTGCGCGGAGTGAGCCTGAGTGTGCGGCAGGGCGAGGTGGCCGTGATCCTCGGCCCGTCGGGCTCGGGCAAGTCGACGTTGCTGCGGACGATCAACCATCTGGAGAAGGTGGAGTCGGGGACGGTCGAGATCGAGGGCGAACTGCTCGGCTACAGAAGGTCGGGCGATCGGCTGCACGAGCTGCATGAGCGGGAGATCCTCCGGCAGCGGACGCGGATCGGTTTCGTCTTCCAGAACTTCAACCTCTTCCCGCACCTCACCGTGCGGCAGAACGTGGCCGAGGCGCCGCTCTCGGCACAGAAGCGGTCCAGGGCCGAGGTCGAGACCCTGGTGACCCGGCTGCTCGACCGGGTGGGCCTGGCGGACAAGGCGGACGCCTACCCGCGCACCTTGTCCGGTGGCCAGCAGCAGCGGGTGGCCATCGCCCGGGCGCTGGCGCTGGAGCCCAAGGTCGTGCTGTTCGACGAGCCGACCTCGGCGCTGGACCCCGAACTCGTCGGCGAGGTCCTCGAAGTGATGAAGGACCTGGCCCGCACCGGCACGACCATGCTCGTCGTCACCCACGAGATCGGCTTCGCCCGCGAGGTGGCCGACACGGTCGTCTTCATGGACGCCGGCCGGATCCTCGAACAAGGACCCCCGTCCCAGGTCCTGGACGATCCGCTGCACGAACGCACCCGCGCCTTCATCGGCAAAGTCCTCTGACGCTAGGAACCATCATGCGCTCTTCTCCCAGGTGGGCCGCCTCCGCCGTGCCCGCGATGCTCCTGGCCCTCGCCGTCGCCGCGTGCGGCGCCGAGCCGACCGACGCCGCCAAGGGCGCCGCCACGGGTGCCGCCACGAGCGCCCCCACCGGCGCGAACGCCGCCGCCGGAGCCGACAAGAAGATCAACACCGGTCCCGACCAGAACCGCGTGCGCGCACGGAAGGTCGACTCCATCGCCGCGCAGGTGCCCGCCGCCATCGCGGCGGACGGCAGGCTCGCCGTCGGCCACAGCGGCCAGGGCGCTCCGCCGCTGGGCTTCCTCGCCGACGACGACACGACGTACATCGGTGTGGAGACCGACATCGCCCAGCTCGTCGCCGACGTCCTCGGCCTGGAGGTGAAGCAGGAGATCACCTCCTGGGAGAACCTCTTCGTGGGCGCGAAGTCCGGAAAGCTGGAGGTCGTCTTCAACAACGTCACGGTCACCGAAGAGCGCAAGGACATCTACGACTTCGCGACCTACCGCGTGGACCAGCTCGCCTGGCAGGTCCCCAAGAGCAGCCCGATCACCTCGATCACCAAGCCCGCCGACATCGCCGGGCTGCGGGTCTCCGTCGGGTCGGGAACCAACCAGGAGAAGATCCTCCTCGACTGGGACGCGCAGAACAAGGCGGCCGGTCTCAAGCCGGCCGAGATCCAGTACTACACGGCTTACGGCGACGCCCTGCTCGCGCTGAAGTCGGGACGCATCCAGGCGTACTTCGGGCCGAATCCGTCCATCGCCTACAACGTCACGGTGAGCGGCGACTCCCGGATCGCCGGCACCACCTCGGGCGCCGGTCCTGATCTGCAGGGCCTCATCGCGGCGATGACCAAGAAGGACAACGGCCTGGTCAAGCCCCTCAACGAGGCGCTGAACACGGTGATCAAGGACGGGAAGTACAAGGAAGTGCTCGACCGCTGGGGCCTGGGCAACGAGGCGATCCCCGAGTCGCAGATCAACCCGCCGGGCCTGCCCCGCCAGTCGAGCTGATCGAGGACGAACATGCCTGTGACATCACTGATCACCGGGCCCGCCCCCGGCGCGGTCGTGGCCGAGGTGACCCGGTGACGCATCCGCTGGACAACCCCGCATGGGCCTCGCTCACCGGGCCGCACGCGCATCTGGCCGAAGTGCGCGGCGCCGTCCGGCGCTATCCGGCGGACATGTCTCCCTTCCTCGCGGTTGGAAGCGAGCCGTCGGCCGCCGACTGGGACGACATCGCCGCGTTGTCGGGCCCGGGCATCATCGTGTCCGTGGCCGGCGCCACGACCTCACCCCCGGCCGGCTGGGAAGTGGTACAGGTCGTGCCAGGTGTCCAGATGTCGGGCACCGCGGTGTTCGGCGCACCCGACGAGGAGGCGGTACGGCTGACCGCGGCCGACGTGCCCGAGATGCTCGACCTCGCCGGACGCACCCAGCCGGGCCCCTTTCTCCCGCGCACCATCGGCCTCGGCGCCTACCTCGGCATCCGCCGCGGCGGCACGCTGGTCGCCATGGCGGGTGAGCGGCTGCACCCGCCCGGCTGGACCGAGATCAGTGCCGTCTGCACCGACACCGCGTTCCGAGGTCAGGGCCTGGCCACCCGCCTGGTGCTGGCGGTCGCCGCGGGCATCCGGGCACGAGGGGAGATCCCGTTCCTGCACGCCGCGGCGAGCAACACCGGCGCGATCCGCCTGTACGAATCGCTCGGCTTCTCCTTGCGGCGAAGGACGTCGTTCAACGCCCTCCGCGTCCCCGAGAACGAGGTGGTCAGCGCGTCCCGCACGCGACCGTGACCATTCCGGAGCCGCGAACGGCGCGGCCGGCCGCCCTCCCGGGGTGAGGCGTCACGGGCGGGTGGCGGTGACCATGGCGGTGCGGGCGTGCGGGCCGCCGTACCAGAACCGCGGGCCGAGGTCGCGCACCTCGACGTCCAGGGCTCCACACCATGATTCGCACGCGACTCCGTCACGCTGAGTTCCTACCGATGATGAGGCGCCGTGTACAGAGCCGGGCCGAAAAGGGGCCGCGTCCAGGACCGCGAGGCCGCAGGCGAAACCACGCACATAACGAAGTGAAATGCGGCTCGTATATTGTCCGAATCCGTAGATCCTCGTTGCGGGCCGCGGCGGGCCAAGGGCGTCCGCACGCGGGCCCGGCCGCGCACGGCAGGCGCGGAGGCGAATACAGGGAGGCACGGCGTGGACGGAAATAGCCGGGAACAGGTGGCGGGTCACCAGGAGAACGGCGAATTGAACCTCGGTTACGTCGTCGACCTCTATCGGAAATACGCCGACGACCTGCGGGCCGTGCGCGTCGAACAGCACGCGCTGCGCGCCGCGAACCCGGGGGCCGCGACGAAACTGGACGACCTCGAGGCCGAGATCACCTACCTGATGGTGCGCGAGCACCGTCCCGAGGAGGTCGTCGAGATCGGCTCGCTGGACGGATGGTCGACCACCTGGCTGTTGCGCGCCCTGCGGGACAACGGCTCCGGGCACCTGTACACCTACGACCTGATCGACAACGCGCGCCGCAACGTGCCCGAGGACCTGTCGGCCGGCCGGTGGACGTTCGTGCGCGGCGACGCGCGCCAGATGCTCGCCGGCCACGACCACGAGATCGACTACCTGTTCGTGGACGCCGCGCACACCAGGAGCTTCGCGCGCTGGTACGTGAACGAGCTGTTCCCGACGGTGCCCGCCGGTGTGCCGGTGAGCGTGCACGACGTGTTCCACACCAGGCGGCCGTGGCCGTTCAGCGAGGGCCGCGTGGTGCTGTCGTGGCTGGCCGAGCGGGGCATCGGATACTTCACCGCCTCGCGTGCCGCCGCGCCGGAGGTCAACCGGGGGCTGGTGGAGCTGAAGGAGTCTTTGGAGCTGAGCGAGGCCGTGCACACCGGGCGCAACGACCCGATGCTGTGCTTCTACATGCGCTGACCGCGGGCGGCCGGCGCCGGTCAGACCCAACCGCGCCGGCTGGCCTCGGTGCCGGCCTGGAACCGGCTGACCGCGTTCAGGCGCTCGGTCAGGGCGTTCATCATGCGCTGGACGCTGCGCAGCGAGATGGCCAGGTTGCGCGCCGCCGACTCGTCGGTGTGGCCGTCGGCGAGCAACCGCAGGAGGCTGTGCTCCTGCGGGGTGAGGCCGTGCTCGTTGCGGGCGGGCGGCTCGGTGATCGGGGTGCCGCTGCTCCACACCTGCTCGAACAGGGCGTACAGGCCGGTGACGACGCCGCGGCTGCGCAGTTCGAGCGCGCCGCGGGTGGGGTCGATGGGATCCAGGGGGACCAGCGCGATCTCGCGGTCCACGATGACCAGGCGCATGGGCAGGTTCGGCACCGTGCGGCACTGCTCGCCGAGGGCGACCATGGAGCGGGCGTAGGAGAGGGTGACCGGGTCGTTGCGGATACTGTCGAGATAGACGGTGCGAATCTTGACCCCGCGGCCGAGCGCGATCTGGTTGAGCGGCTTCTCCGACTCGATGGTGGAGGGGTTCTGCGCGCCCCCGGGGCTCAGGGAGACGCATTCGACCACGGCGCTGTGCGACAGCTCCGCCAGCCGGTCGCGCACGGTGTCCAGCCCGTTGAGGCGGCGTCCCTCCTCCGACTGCTCCTGCTCGGCGTAGGCGGCCGCGATGGAGGCGATGGAGGCGCGGGCGCCTTCGAGCTGCTGCTGGCGGGTGCCGAGTTCGGCCTCGACGCGGGCGAGCAGCGCCGTCAGGCCGGCCTGGGGCCGCACCGCCCGCACCGTCCCGTCTTCGATGGTGGAGCGGACCAGGGCCAGGTCGATGAGGGTGTCGAGCGCCTCACGGACGTCGTCGGTCGTCAGGCCCAGATGGGCGGCGATATCGGCCACACCGAAATCGGGGCGGTCCAACATGGTGCGGTAGATGGCCTCATCGCGGGTGGACAGCCCCAGCGCGCTCAGCACCGTTACCTCCCTGCACAGTGAAAGCGGCGCCTCCTGCGCCTTTTCTTCGACCCACTGTCGCCCGGTGAGATGGGGGCTGATTCAAAATTAAATCGAATGACCTGGCTTGCTCAGGGTGACTGCCGTTGACGGCTGGTAGCACCGGAGATTGCCTTGACTATCGAAGTCATTCACCCTGCAAGTCTTCTTCCATCCCCCCGCTCGCCCGTAATATAGATCAAGTGACCTTTTCCTCGCAAGGTCGTCCGAAATGCCCGGGGCAATCTCGCGCAAGGTTACTCTCCGAAGTCGCACGCGCGGATTTCGCGCCCCGCTGAGCCCCTGACCTGGGCCGGCCGGCGAACGCCCCATTTTCCGCGGCGGCCGGTGATGCCGCCGCCCGCGCGGCCGCCGCTGGCGGAAGGCCGCCAGGCGGCCTCGCGCCAACCCCTAGCCGATGACATCAGGGGGCCGGCAACGCATTGTGGGGTGAGCCGCCCGGGGAAAGCGGTCCGTACGGGGCGGATGTCGAAGCATTCAGGCGAAGGAGAGTGCGAGAATCATGGCCTACCTCACGAAGATCGTCCGCCGGCACCTGGCCACGCTGGCAATTGTCGCGACCGCTCTCGCGAGCGCCGCCATTATGTGGGTCGATCCCGGCATACCGTGGCAGCCTGACGGGGGTTTCGGCTGGGGCGACCCCCAAGCCATGGGCGAGATCGTCGACTACGGCCCGCCCGACGGCACCGGTTTCGGCTGGGGGTTCGCACTGCGGCCGGCCGACGGGCCGGCGGCCGGGGGCGCCGGGGCCGCGCCACCCGCCACGTCGGTGGGCCTCTGATGCGGATGTCCGCGCTGCGGGTCGCGCCCCTGGTCTCGTGCGACGCGGACGGCTGGCGGGAGCGGGTGCTGGTCAACACCACCGCCGGAGACGGCCTCGAACACATCCAGGTGCGCGCCGGCCCCCAGGGCCTGGACATCTTCGCCTTTTACCGGGTGGCCACGGCGCAGGAGGCCGACGTCAGGCTCAGAAGACTGGTCGAGACCACGATCGCGAACACCCCTGAGCTCCAGTTCTGGAGAATCGTTTAATTCCCGCACCTTGAAGGTGGTCTCGTGAGTGAGCCGTCGGAAACCGCTCCTTCATCGCTGGGGTTCCGCTATCTGGGTCCGCTGGAGGTACAGGCCGGAGGCCGCCGCCTGCGGATCGGCAGCCCTCGCCAGCGCGTCGTGCTGGCCATGCTCCTCCTGTCCTGCGACTGTGTGGTCTCCGTCGACAGCCTCGTCGACGCCGTCTGGGGCGGTTCGCCGCCCGCGACGGGCCGCACCCAGGTCGCCATCTGCATCGCCGCCCTGCGCAAGCTGTTCGCCGCCGCCGGCTACCACGACGTCATCGCCACCGTCTCCCCCGGCTACAAGCTGGTGTCGGAGGGCTGCCGCATCGACGGCGAGCAGTTCGTCCGCCTGGTGGAGGAGGGGCAGGCGGCCCTGCAGCAGGGACGCACGACCGAGGCCAGCGCCAAGCTGGACGAGGCGCTGAAACTGTGGTGGGGCCCCGCGCTCGCGGGCGTCCCGAGCTCCGTCGTGGAGGGCAAGGCGATCAGGCTGGAGGAGACCCGCCTGGCCGTCTACGAGGAGTCGCTGGCGCTCAAACTGGAACTGCGGCAGCACACCGACCTGGTGCCCGACCTCGCCGCCCTCGTCAGGGAACACCCGCTCAGGGAACGCGCGCGGGCGCTGCTCATGCTGGCGCAGTACCGCGGCGGGCGGCGCAGCGAGGCGCTGGAGATCTTCAACGAGGGCCGCCGGCGGCTGGTCGAGGACCTCGGCCTCGAACCGGGGCCGATCCTGCGCGACATGCAGGCGGCGATCTTCCGGGACGATCCCAAGCTCGCGTCGGTGCGCGCGCCGGTCCCGTCGGTGTGGACCAGGGTCGTGCCCGCGCAGCTCCCGCCGAGCGCGCCGCTGTTCACCGGCCGGCAGGCCGACCTGGCCGCGCTGGACGGGCTGCTCGACCAGCGCGCCCGGAGCGGCCCGGTGCCGGTGGGCGTGCTCACCGGCCGGGTCGGGGTGGGCAAGACGGCGCTGGCCGTGCACTGGGCGCACGGCGCCGCCGAGCACTTCCCCGACGGGCAACTGTTCGCCGACCTGCGCGGATGGGATCCCGACCAGCCGGCCTCCGAGGCCGCGGCCGTGCTCAGCGGGTTCCTGCACGCCCTCGGCGTGCCGCTCGCCGAGATCCCGGCGCGGCTGGAGGAGCAGACGTCGCTCTACAACAGCCTGGTGGACGGCCGCAAGGTGCTCATCGTCATCGACAACGTGCGCAACGCCGCGCAGGCCCGGCCGCTGCTGCCGGGCAGCGGCACCTGCTGCGTGCTGCTGACCGGCCGCGCCCTGCCGGACGCGCACGGCAGCGTCCGGCTGCACCTGCGGCCGTTCAGGACGGCCGAGTCCTCGGCGCTGCTGCGCGGCATCATCGGCGAGGAGCGGGCCCGCGACGACCCCGACTCGCTGGAACGGCTCGGTGAACTCTGCGACGGGATGCCGCTCGCGCTGTGGAGCGCGGCCCTGCGGCTCGCGGCGAGGAGCCACTGGACGCTGAAGGACCTGCTGCTGCGCCTGGAGGACCCCGAGCGGCGGCTGAGCGAGATCAGCCACGGCATCTGGGACGTCCGGGCGCGCATCGGCGCGAGCTACCGCGACCTGTCGCCGCGGGCCGCGCTCGCGCTGCGCCGGCTCGGGCTGCTCGGCATCCGCGACGTCACGCCGTGGATGGCGGCCACGCTGCTGGACTGCGGACCGGCAGAGGCCGAGGACCTGATGGAGAACCTGCACGAGACCGGGTTCCTGGAGGTCGCCGCGCGCGACCAGGACGGCCGCCGCCGCTACCGTCTGCCGAGCCTGTTCGCGCAGTACGCCCGGGAGAAGAGCAGGGCCGACGCCCCCGGCGACACCGCGGGCAGCATGGCCGCCCGCGCCCAGTACGCCTGACCGGCGGCACGCACACCTGACCGGCGTGCGGCCGATCCCATCGAAACCTCATCGGCGAGGGGCCGGGCGCGGTCGTCGCGCCCGGCCCCGCACTCCCTGCTAGGCGTTCGCCTCTTCCATGAGGCGGACCAGGCTGGCCGGGCGCATGTCGGTCCAGTTCGCCTCGATGTAGTCAAGGCACTCCTGCCGGCCGTTCTCGCCGAACACGTTGGTCCAGCCGGCGGGGACCTCGATGAACGACGGCCACAGGGAGTGCTGGTTCTCGTCGTTCACCAGGACGAGGTAGGTGCCGTCGTTGTTCTCGAAGGGGTTGGTGGCCATGGTCGTCTCCTCAGGTGCTTGGTGTGGGCGGGGCCTTGACGTCGTGGGCGATCTCGCGGAGGTCCCAGCAGGGTGGTCCCCACTCCTCGCCCGCGTAGTGGTCGTGCAGCCAGGTCTCGGAGTAGATGGAGTCGAGGTAGCGTTCCCCGAGGTCGGGGGCTATGGTCAGCGCGGTGGTCTTCGCGTCGTACCCGCCCGCGGACAGCCACCGCAGGGCGCCGCTGACGACCGTGCCCGTCGAGCCGCCGAACAGGAACCCGTTGCTGGCCATGCGGTGGCAGGCCTGGATCGTGTCGGCCTCGCTGACGTGCACGACGTCGTCCACGAACGACTCGTCGAGCAGGGGAGGGCGCAGGCTCGTGCCCACCCCCGGGATCATCCGCGGGGTCGCGGGACCGCCGAAGGTGACCGAGCCGATGGCGTCCACCGCGACGATGGTCACCCGCGGGGAGTGCTCGCGGAAGTACCGCGCGCACCCCATCAGGGTGCCGGTGGTCCCCGCGCCGACGAACAGCACGTCGAGGTCGGGGAAGGCCGAGGCGATGGCGGGCGCCGTCCGCCGGTAGTGGGCCGTCCAGTTGCTGGGATTGGCGTACTGGTTGAGCCAGACGTAGCGGTCGTCCTCCGCGCACAGGCTCTGGACGTAGTCGATGCGCGCGCCGAGGAGTCCGTTGACGGGGTCGGGCGTGGTGATCACGTGCACCCGCGTGCCGTACAGCTCCATCATGCTTCGCACGGCGGGGTTGCAGCGGGCATCGGTAACGCACACGAACCCGTAACCCCTGCTGGCCGCGATGATGCTCAGGGCCAGGCCGAGGTTACCCGAGGAGGACTCCACCAGCGTCGAGCCCGGCAGGAGCCGGCCGCTGCGCTCGGCGGCCATCACCATCTCGGCGGCCGCCTTCATCTTGATGGAACCGCCGAAATTGAACCCTTCGTACTTGAGATACAGGCGTTGCCCGAACGTGGGCCGCAGGTCGACGTAGACGTCCTCTGCGTTGTACTGGAGTGGATCGCTGATCACCGGCACGATAAAAGGCTATACGGCGGCGATTTCTTGTGGTTATCAGAGCCTTTTCACCGGGCGGCGGAATGCCGTGTCCCGCTGCTACCATTTCAATGGGAAGAATGACCCGAGGAGGGCGCGACGACCATGACAAGTCAGCGGTGGATTTCCTGGCGTCACCAGAATCCGGCGGCCGGTGCCCGCCTTTACTGCCTGCCCTACGCCGGCGGCGGCACCCGGATGTTCGACTCCTGGGCGGGGGCGCTCGGGCCGGGCGTCGAGGTCTGCCCCATCCTGCTGCCGGGCCGGGAGGACCGCATCGCAGAGGACCCGGTGGCGCGGCTGGACGAGCTGGTCCCGATGCTCATCGACGGCCTCGCCCCCACGATGACCAAGCCTTTCGCGCTGTACGGCCACAGCATGGGCGGCCTGGTCGCCTACGAGCTGGCGCTGCGGCTGTGCGAGAAGGGGAACGACGTGCCGGTGCGCGTCTACCTGTCGGGGTGCGGGCCGGCGGCCATCCCCGAGGGGCGCCGCCACCATCTGCTGCCCGACGAGGAATTCATCGAGGAACTGCGCAAGATGAACGGGACGCCGCCGGAGTTCTTCGAGGACCGCGACCTGGTCGACCTGCTTCTGCCCACAATTCGCGCCGATTTCCAGCTTTCGGAGACCTCCGCGGCGGCCGAGGGGTCCGTGCTGCCGGTTCCGATCACCGCGTTCGCCGGGGCGCAGGATCCGAGCGCGCCGCCGGACGACGTGCGCCGGTGGAGCGCGCACAGCGGCGCCGGTTTCGATTTCCACGTCTTTCCCGGCGACCATTTCTTCGTGCACGAATGCCCGGAGATGCTGGCCGTCGTCCGGGAGGGCCTTTCCCGATGACGGGGACGCGGGCCCATTCCCGGTGACCACGACACGGGGACCTTTCCGGTGACCGCCGTCCGGGCGGACGTAAGGGAGAAGGCCGAGACCTTCCGGCCTCGGCCTTCTCCACGGCCGGCTCACCGGCCGTCGGCCCACCTTCCGTACTGCCGCAGCCCGTACAGCAGCGGGACGGTCTCCGCCAGGTCGTCGATGCGAAAGGGCTCGCCGAACACGATGCGCTGGCGGCCCACCAGCACGCTGTCGCTGACCCTGCAGTCGGCCACGGCGTGCGCGTCGTCCAGCAGGTGCGGCCCGCACCCCGGACGGCTCTCCCACCGCACGCCGTCGAAACGGTCCGGCGCACCGGAGGCGAACAGCTCCGCCGTGCGCCTGGCCCGGTCGTGCAGCAGGTTGACCGCGAAGACGCGGCTGTCCAGCAGCGCCTTGAGCGTCGGGCTCTCGGCGCGGATGCCGATGATGAGCGTCGGCGGGTCGGTGGTCGCGCTGCACAGCGCCGAGCAGGTCATCCCCCACGGCCGGCCGTCGAGGTCGGTCGCCGTGATGACGGCGACCCCGCTCGGGAAACCGGACATGAAGCTGCGGAACCGGTCGGGAGTGGTCTCGGCGGGATGGTCGAGGCCGTCTCGTACGGCCCTCGGCGCCATGGTCATGTGATCACCGCTCGGCTAGGTGGATGGAGGAGGGCACGCCCGCCCCGATGCCCGTCGAGCGCGCGTACCGGTCGGTGACCAGCAGCAGCGGGCCGCTGAGCCCCGTGGTGACCAGCGCCATGACCAGCAGCGCCAGGTACATCGCGGGGGACAGGATCCCGGCGGTGAACCCCGCCTGCAGGACCACGATCTCGGTCAGGCCCCGGGTGTTCATCAGCGTCGCCAGGCGCATGCTGGAGATGCGCGACCGGCCGCCCGCCCTCGCGCCCGCGTAGGCGCCGCCGAGCTTGGCCACGATGGCCAGCGCGGTGGCGATCGCGGTGGCCTCCCAGGAGAAGATCCGGTCGGGGCCGGCCACCACGACGGTTCCGGTGACCACGAACGTGACCGGCAGCAGCGACCGGCCGAGACGGCCCAGCGTCTCGGCCGCCTCCGTCCACGGGCCGCGCTCGGCCGCCCCCGGCCTGCCGGGCAGGGCCAGTCCGATGATCACCGCGCCGTACACCTCGGTCAGCCCGAGCCGCTTGGTCGCCAGGGCCGCGCCGGTGGCGGCCGCCGCGATCAGCACCAGGAGCACGACGCGGTGGCGTTCTGCGAGTGCCGCGACTCGCGCGGTGGCCGCCAGGCGGCGCAGCAGCACGGCCACCGCGCCGCCGGCCAGGACCACCGGGATGGTGACGAACCCGCCGCCGCCCTGCGTGAGCCCGATCGTGACACCGAGCAGCACTCCGGTGACCGCGTCGATGCCGGACGCGCTCATCAGGGCGAGCCGCCCGTCCTCGGTGTGCTGGAGGCCGCGGTCGCGCAGGATGCCGGCCAGGACCGGCACGGCGGTGACGGTCAGCGCGATCGCCAGCATCAGCACCAGCGCCACCGTCGGCGCCCCGCCGCGTAACAGCGGGTCGCCGTCCTTGAGCACCCACACGGCGAACAGGGCGCCCGCGGCGAGCGGGACCAGGGTCGCGCCCGCCGACAGCCACGCCACCTGCCGCAGGGAGTGCCCGCCGAAGGACTCGCGCATATGGTGGGCGGCCCCGACCAGGAACATGGCCAGGCCGAGCTGCCCGGCGAACCGCAGGACCTCGAAGGCGGCCGAGCCGGTGAGGTCCCGGCCGAGCAGGGTGGCCGCCACCATGCCGAGGGCCAGGCACAGGGCGATCTCGATCACGATCTCCGGCTGGCTGAGCCGCCGTGCGGCCCAGCCGCCGCAGATCACGATGAGCGCGATCGCGGGAAGCAGCAGCAACACGTACATCTGTTCTCCTAGCGGTGCATCTGGGCGAGGTACTCGTACTGGCTGGGCAGTCGTTTCACCAGGTCCAGCGACTCGTCCTTGAGCATCTGGAACTCCTTGTCGGCCGCCGTGCCGTCCATCAGCGCGAGCGCGGGCGTCGGCTTCATCGGGACGCCGCCCATGCCGAGGAGGATCGCCAGGTAGGAGTAGGCCTCGAAGCCGTGGTAGCGCGGGAAAATGGTGTCGGCCGCGGGGGGCTTGGAGCGCCACTGGTCGAAACGCTCCTGCAGCCCGTCCGGCGTCGTGCGGGTCTTCGCGTCGCGCCAGTACGCGTTGTCGTTGCGGGCCGCCGCCTTGTAGTGCAGGACGAGGAACTCGCGCACGCCGTCGATGGCGTCGGCCATGACGCGATTGTAGGAGTCGGTCAGCGCGGAATCCCAGCCCAGGGCGGGGAAATGCTTCACCAGCTGTTCGATGCCGTGCTGGATGAAGAAGATGCCGGTGGACTCCAGCGGCTCGACGAAGCCGCAGGACAACCCGATGGCCACGCAGTTGCCGACCCACGGGTTGCGGGTGCGGCCGACGCGCATGCGGATGTGGTTGGCCTCCATCTCCTCGGCCTGCGGGCCGACGAACTCGCGCAGGGTGCGCTCGGCCTCCTCGGGGGTGCTGTAGTCGCTGGCGTAGACGTAACCGGTGCCGATCCGGCCGAACAGCGGGATGGTCCAGATCCAGCCGGCGTCCTGGGCGGTCGCCGTGGTGCACGGCCGCAGGCCCTTCTCCTCCATGTCCACCGGCACCCGCAGCGCCACCGCGCTGTCGTTGGGCAGGGTGTCCTGGAAGGAGATGAACGGCTCCTCCATCGTCTTGTTGATCAGCAGGCCGCGGAAGCCGGTGCAGTCGACGAACAGGTCGCCGGTGACGTCGCCGTGCTCGGCCGTCCGCACGTGGCTGATCCAGCCGCGCTCGTCGCGTCCCACCTCGACGACGTCGTCCAGGATCTGGGTGACCCCGCGCTCCTTGGCGTAGCCGGACAGGTAGTTCGCGAGCAGGGAGGCGTCGAAGTGGTAGGCGTAGGGGAACTGGGTGCCCTGGTCGAGCAGGGTCGTGCGGGTGGTCTCCGCCGGCTCCCTGCCCTCGACGAAGTCCTGCTCGAAGAGCCGGCCGTCCAGATACCGGGGCGAGCGCTTGTCGTCGCAGATCGAGGCCATCAGGAACACGTCCCGGTCGAACCGCTCGCTGGGCTTCTTGTGCAGCCACCAGTCGGTCATCGGGAAGCCGTCGACGACCCTCAGCCGCTCGAAGGGGTGGTAGAAGTAGTGGCCCTTCTCGCGCCAGTTCTCGAACCTGATGCCGAGCTTGTAGCTGGCGTTGCAGTGCGGCATCCAGTCCTGCTCGCGCAGTCCCAGGTACTCGAAGAAGTGCCGCACGGTGCTGAAGGTGGCCTCGCCCACGCCGATGGTGGAGATCCTCTTGGACTCGACCAGGGTGATGGAAACGCGGTCGCCGAACGCCGAGGCGAGGTAGGAGGCCGTCATCCAGCCCGCGGTTCCGCCACCGACGATGACAACGTTTTTGAGCATGACAAACCATCCGTTCGTGTCGCTTGGTTTGATCGAGTGATGCCGCGCCGGTCAGTGGTGGCCGCGGCGGGTGTACTGCGTGACCGAGATCGGGACGAAGACGACCAGGATCACGGCGATCCAGGCGAGGGCGCCGGCGATCGGGCCCGCGGCCGCGCGTCCGTCCAGCAGGCCCCGGGAGGCGTTCACGACGAGGGTCACCGGGTTGACGTCGGCGAAGACCCGCAGCCAGGCGGGCATGCCCTCGGTGGGGACCAGTGCGGAGCTGCCGAACTGGAAGGGCAGCACCCACAGGGAGGTGAGGGTGGAGACGGTGGTGATGCTGCGCACCGAGACGCCGATGCAGACGGCGATCCAGGACAGGGCGACGCCGAATGCGAGCAGCAGCGCCACGGCCGCGGCGGCTCCGGCGAGGCCGCCGCCGATGCGGAACCCGATGAGGGTCGAGCAGGCGAGGATCACCACAAGGCTGAGCAGCATGCGCAGGGCGTCCGCGGCGACCCTGCCGGACAGCAGGGCCGAGCGGGCGACGGGCAGGGTGCGGAACCGGTCGACGAC
Source organism: Sphaerisporangium sp. NPDC004334 (assembly GCF_053602655.1). Classification (NCBI taxonomy): domain Bacteria; kingdom Bacillati; phylum Actinomycetota; class Actinomycetes; order Streptosporangiales; family Streptosporangiaceae; genus Sphaerisporangium; species Sphaerisporangium sp. NPDC004334. Next base: position 148,306 of record NZ_JBSGDZ010000021.1, on the reverse strand, counting down.
GCCGGAATTGAAGTCGACGGCCATGCCGACGCCGGTGTTGCGTGAGACGATCATGAGATTGATGGCCATGATGCCCGGGACGAAGAACTGCGCGTAGTCCGCCGTCCCGCCGGCGATGGCCCCGCCGAAGACCGACACGAAGATGACCGAGATGAGCACGGGGGTCAGGGTCGCGTCGAGGATCAGACCCGGGTCGTTCCTGAACTGGGCGATGTTGCGCCGGGTCATCACCGAGGCGTGCCGGACGGCGTCCATCGCGGTCAGTGCCTGGCTCACGGGTCCTCCTCGGGCGGGCCGGTCGGGGTGGGTCTCACGGGTCCTCCTCGTCGGGTCACGGGTCCTTCTCGCCCGGCCGCGAATCCTCGTCGCCCGGTCGCGGGTCGTTCTCGCCGGTTCGCGGGTCGTTCTCGCCGGGCGGCGGGTCGTTCTCGCCGGGTTCTGACGCCTTGCCGCAGGGTCACTGGTCCTCCCGGTCGCGGGGCACGCTGGTCAGGGCGAGGAACGCCTCGTCGAGGCTGGGCGTGCGCGTCTCGAAGCCGGTGACGACGATGTCCGCGCCGGCCAGGGCCCGCAGCGCGGCCGTCAGGTGGTCGTCCCTGGTGAGCGGCATGCGCAGCACGCCGTCCTCGCCGTCGCCCGCCGGGGCCAGGCCGGCGGCGCGCAGCGCGGACCGCGCCGTCTCGAGGTCGGCCGTGGCGGCCGTGCGGACGTGCAGCATCTGGCCGCCGATGCGCGAGCGCAGCTCCTTGGGGGTGCCGGCGGCGACCACCCGGCCGCGGTCGACGACCACCACGTCACCGGCGAGGGCCTCGGCCTCCTCCATGTGCTGGGTGGTCAGCAGCAGGGTCATGCCCTCGTCGGTCAGGCCGCGGATGAGGTCCCACAGCTCCTTGCGGCTGTGCGGGTCAAGGCCGGTCGAGGGCTCGTCGAGGTAGAGGATGCCCGGCCGGCCGATGAGGCTCGCGGCCAGGTCCAGGCGGCGGCGCTGCCCGCCGGAGTACCCGCCGGCCGCGCGGCCCGCCATCGCGCCGAGCCCGAACAGCTCCAGCAGTTCCTCGGCGCGGGCCCGGGCGGCGCGGGGGCGCAGCCCCAGCAGCCGGGCGACCACGTAGAGGTTCTCGCGTCCGGAGACGCCCTGGTCGACGGTGGCGTACTGGCCGACGACCGCGATGGCCCGCCGGACCAGGTGCGGCTCGCGCACCACGTCGTGGCCGCCGACGGACGCCGTGCCGGAGTCGGGGCGCTCCAGCGTGGACAGGATGCGGACGATGGTGGTCTTTCCCGCGCCGTTCGGCCCGAGCAGGCCGAGGACCGTGCCGGGACGCACCTCCAGGTCGACGCCCTGGAGCGCGTGGACCTTGCCGAACCGCTTGGTCAGCCCCTGGACGCGGATGCCGCCGCCGTTCACCGTGCCGTTCACCGGGCCGTTCACCGGGGCGCCAGACGCACGGGGTCCCCCATGGCGACGACCACCTCGCGCGGCCCCTGGTAGGGCTCGCGGCTGTGCGCCATCCGGAGGTTGTCGACGATCATCAGATCCCCCTTCCGCCACGGTTCGCGCAGGGTGCACGTCTCGTAGACCTTGTTGATCAGATCCACCTCGGCGGCGCCGACCGGTTCGCCGTCGCCGTAGGAGGTGTTGAAGGGCAGGCGCTCGGGTCCGTACACCTCGAGGAGGTACTCGCGGACCTCCGGCGCCATGGTCCAGGCGTTGAGGAAGGCGATCTGGTTGAACCAGGACCGCCGTCCGGTGAGCGGGTGGGCCAGCACCGCGGCCCTGCGCTGGCGGGTGGACAGCGTGCCGTCCGGGCCCCACCGGAACTCGATGGCGTTCTCCGCGCAGTACCGCTCGACCTCGGCGCGGTCGCCGGTGCCGAAGGCCGCCTGCCAGGGCAGGCCGACGTCGTCGCCGTAGTGCCGGGCGAGCAGCCACCCCTCCCGCTCGAACCGCTCGGTCAGCGCGCCGCCCAGCCTGGCCAGCACCTCCTGGCCGTCGGCCAGCCCGGTGACCCCGCCCGCGGCCGGGGCGGTCAGGCAGCCGAACAGCAGCAGCCGCGGCACGGTCAGGGAGTGGCTGAGCTCGTGGTGCATGCACATCGGCTGGTCGGGCGGCCACTCGGCGGAGGAGTACAGGCCGTGTCCGTGGTCGGCGCGCGGGGCGAACCCCTCCCGCTCGACGGCCGGCTCGGCGAGCAGCTCCTTCGCGTAGCCCCGCATGCCGTCGAGGTCGGCGAGGTCCAGGCCGCGCAGCAGCACGGCGCCGTGCTCGGCGACCGTCGCGTACAGCTCGTCGCGGTGGTCGCGGACCCAGTCCGGGCCCGCGCCTTGGGGGACGCCGAGGATCGGCGGCCTGTCCGGGTGGTGCACGGGGGTCGGCATCCGCCGGTCTCCTCCATCGATGTGGGCCGCGAAGGCCGCGAGCACGGGGTGGTCGGCGAGTTCGCGCAGGGTCGTCGCCCTGCCGAGCCTGGCCAGGAACCTGATGGCCGACAGCGAGGTGCCGCCCAGCGCGAAGAAGTCGTCGCCGCGGCCGACGCGGCCGGCGGGCAGGGACAGGACCTGCTCCCACAGCGCGGCGACGCGCCGTTCGGCGGGGGTGCGCGGAGGCAGGTCGCCCGCCGGCCGGGGCGTCTCCCGGGCCAGGACGGCCAGGCTCTTCTTGTCGACCTTGCCGTTGCCGGTCAGCGGCAGCGCGTCCAGCCGGTGAAAGCGCTCGGGCACCATGTAGACCGGCAGGGCCGCGCCGAGCCGGGCGCGCAGGTCGTCCTCGGGGATGTCCGCGCCGGCCGAGTAGAACGCCACCAGCTGCGGGCCGCCGCCGCTCTCGGCGACCAGGACGGCCCCGTCGCGCACGCCGGGCACGCGCAGCAGCCGTCCTTCCACCTCGCCCAGCTCGACGCGGTGGCCGCGGATCTTCACCTGGGCGTCCCTGCGGCCGAGGAAGGCCAGCTTGCCGTCCGGCCGCCACCGGCCGAAGTCGCCGGAGCGGTACAGCCGCAGGCCGGGCCGGTGCGGGTCGCCGGTGAAGGCGAGGCGCGTGCGCTCGGGGTCGCCGATGTACTCCCTGGCCACGCACCGCCCCGAAAAGACGATCTCACCGGGGGAGCCGAGCGGCACCGGCCACAGGTTCTCGTCCACGACGTAGACGCGGGCGCCGGGGATGGCCGCGCCGAGCGGGACCCCCTCGCCGTCGGGCGCGCGTTCCAGCAGTTCGTGGTTGGTGTCGTCGTGGGTCTCTGTGAGCCCGTAGGCGTTGAGCACCCCGATGCCGGGGAAGCGGGCGAACCAGCGGACCAGCAGCTCCTTCTTGACCGCCTCGCCGGTGACCGAGACGAAGCGCAGGTCGGGCAGGTCCCGCGGCTCGTCGTCGAGGTGGGCGAGCACGGCCTCCAGGTAGGAGGGGACGAGCTGGGCCACGGTGACGCGGCGCTCGGCGAGCGTGGCGGCCAAGCGCCGCACGTCCAGGATCACCTCCTGCTCGACGATGAGCGTGCGGGCGCCGGCCATGGGGGCGGCGAGCAGTTGCCACAGCGAGATGTCGAAGCACTGGGGCGCGGTCTGCGCGACCACGTCGCCCGGCGCGATGCGCAGGTCCTCGATCTTGGCGTACAGGTGGTTGAGCATGCCCGCGTGCTCGCACACCGCGCCCTTGGGCAGGCCGGTGGAGCCCGAGGTGAAGTAGATGTAGGCCGCCTGGCCGGCGGCGACGGGAATGCCCGGGTCGTCCTCGCGGGTGACGCCGGCGACGACGTCCGCGTAGGTGACCACCTCGCCGGCGCCCTCCACCGGCCCGTGGCCCAGCACGAAGCGGCACGCGCTGCGCTCCAGCATGGTGGCGACGCGGTCGGCGGGGAAGCCCGGGTCGACGGGCAGGTAGACCCCGCCCGCCTTGAGGATCGCGATGACCGCGGTCATCCAGTCCAGGTCGCGCTCCGCCGCCACGGCGACGACGTCCTCGGCGGCCAGCCCGCGGGCGAGCAGCCCCCAGGCGAGGCGGTTGGCGCGGGCGTTCAGCTCGGCGTAGGTCAGCTCCACGCCGCCGCGGGCCGCGGCCACCTCGTCGGGGCGCTCGCGCGCCCGCTCCTCGAACAGCTCGTGGAAGCGCCGGTCGGGCAGCTCGCGGGGCGGGCCCGCCAGCACGTCGAGCTGGTGGCGCAGCTCCTGCTCCGCCAGCAGGCTCCGCTCCCCGTGGGGGGCGTCCAGGTCGCGGGCGGCGAGCTCCAGGGCCGTGCGGTAGTAGCCGGCGATCCTGCCCGCGTACTCCTCGTCCACCACGTCGGTGCGGTAGCGCAGCAGCAGCCGCCCGCGGGGCAGGTCCACCTCGGCCCGCAGCACGACCTCGCCGAGACCGGCGTCCGGGTCGCCCCCGCCGAGGTCCAGGACCGTCTCGAACCACATGGCCTCGGGGCCGAGCTCCGCGCGCAGGGACGCCACCGGGTGGCCGGCGTGCCGACGCAGCTCCTGCTCGGCGCGGGAGGCGGCGGCGGTCAGCTCGCGCCACGTGCCGTCGCCGACGGTGATCCGGCAGGGGAGCGCCTCGGCCGCCCCGGGGGCGCGGTAGCCGGTGGCCACCGTCGTCTCGCCGGACAGCGCCGCGAGCACCTTGGCGTGCGCGGCGAGCAGCGTCGCCGGCGACGGAGCCGGTGGCGCGGGGGAGCCGGGCGTCTCGGGGGACACAGGGGACGGGGAGAACAGGGGAAAACCGCGCGAGGCCTCGCCTGCGTATCCATGCGACCAGCGGGGCAGCCGTGTGCCGCCTCCCGCTGCGAGTGTTTCGCGCCAGTATTCTTGGTTTCCCCTGTCGGGCACCGTGCCCACCTCCATATTTGTTCCTGTCCCGCAGACTATGGAGGTGTCATATCCGGCACATATCATCTGCTTTTCATAGACGGGTGAAAACGAGCCGATAAGTCGCCGCCCTAGCGTTCGGGCATGGCTATGGTGACGGGCCGAATTGGCGGCGCTCCGGCGAACCTCCTGCACGAGGAGGTGCTGGAGCCGCAGTTCTCCTATGAGGTGCGGCATCTCCTGCCGCACTACCTCCACATTGAGAAGGTCCTGCTGCTCGAATACCGGCGGATGGGGATTCTGGCGCCCGAGGAGGCCGGGGGAATCGCGCGCGCTCTGCATGCGATCACTCCCGAGGACCTCACCGCCGACCCCGAGGAGAATCTGTCCGACATCTCCTTCGGCATCGAGCGCCTGGTGGCCGCGCGGTCCTGCGCGCCGGCGCCGCGCTGGCACGTCGACCGGAGCAGGAACGACGCGCAGGCCTGCGCGCAGCTCATGTTCGGCCGCGAGCGGACCCTGGGGATCGCCGAGGGCCTGGTCGCCTGCGTGGACGCCGCGCACCGGCTGGCCGCCCGGCACACCGAGGCGCCGATGCCGGGGTACACCCACCTCCAGGCGGCCCAGGTGATCACCCCGGGCTTCTACCTCAGCGCGCTGTCGGACCACCTGCTGCACACGCTGCGCCGCCTGCTCGCGACCTACGACCACGCCGACCTGTCCCCTCTCGGGGCGGGCGCCATGGCCGGCCAGGAGCTGCCCTGGGACAGGGCGGCGATGGCCGGGCACCTCGGCTTCGCCGGGCCGCGGACGCACGCGCTTGCCGCCGTCGCCTCCCGGGCGTGGATGCTGGAGCTCGCCGCCGAGGCGGCGACCTTCGCCACCGGGCTGAACAGGTTCGTCAGCGACCTGATGACCTGGGCCGGCAGCCACTACGGGCTGGTCGAGCTGCCCGACGAGCTGGCCGGGATCTCCTCGGCGATGCCGCAGAAGAAGAACTACCCGCTGCTGGAGCGCATCCGCGGCCGGACGGCGCACCTGCTGTCGTGGTTCGTCGACGTCGCCGCCGCCCAGCGCGGCACGCCGTACAGCAACACCGTCGAGGTGGGCAAGGAGGGCGGCGCGCAACTCGATTCCGCGACGCGCACCTTCGCCTCCGTACTCGGCCTGCTCACGCTGGTGCTGGACAACGCCGTCTTCCCCGCCGCGCGGGGACGCGAGCTGTGCGCCGGGGAGCACCTCGGGGGCTTCTCGCTGGCCAACCGGCTGACCCTGGACGCGGGCGTGCCGTGGCGGACGGCGCAGGTCATCGCGGGCCGCTACATCGTCGCCATGATCGCCGAGGGGACGCCCGCCGACCCGGAGGCGCTGGAGCGCGTCTGCGCCGGCGCCGGCCACCCGGTGGCCGACGCGGCCGGCCTGCTGGACGGCACGCTCGAACCGGGCGCCGGACTGCGGCGCAAGCGCTCGCTGGGTTCGGCGCACCCCGACGAGGTCCGCGCGATGCTGGCCGGCCAGGGCGAGGAACTGGCCGTCCTGGCGAGGGAGTGGTCGGCGCGCCGCCGGCGGGCCGAGGCGTCGGTGGCCGCGGTGGACGGGCTCCTCGGTCTCGAGTCCCGGTCGTGATCGGCACAGGGGTGGCCTACGGGACCTTCGGCGAGCTCATGCAAGGGCAGCTCGCCGGCGGCGGCCAGGACTTCCTGGTGACGCTGCCCATCCCGAGGTCCAGCCGGGCGACCTTCCGCCTGGACCCGAAGTCCGCGCAGGTCACCGTGGTGCCCGGGCACAAGAGCAAGTCGCTGCGGGTCGCGAGGGCCCTGCTTTCGGAGCACGGCGTGCTGACCGGCGGCGTGCTCACCGTGCGGAGCGACCTGCCGGAGGGCAAGGGGTTCAGCAGCTCCTCCGCCGACCTGGTGGCGACCGCCCGCGCGGTCGGCGAGGCCATCGGTGCCGTGCCGCAGGCCGCCGAGATCGAGTCGCTGCTGCGGCCCATCGAGCCGACCGACGGCGTCATGTACGACGGCGCCGTCGCCTTCCTGCACCGCGAGGTGCGCCTGCTCACCCGGCTCGGCCACCTGCCTCCGCTGACGATCGTCAGCGTCGACGAGGGCGGCAGCGTCGACACCATCGCCTTCAACCGACGGCCCAAGCCCTTCTCCGACGACGACAGGAAGGAGTACGCACGGCTGCTGGACATGCTCGTGGTCGCCGTGGCCGCCGGCGATGTGGCCGACATCGGGCACGTCGCCACCCAGAGCGCGATCCTCAACCAGCGGCTCAACCCCAAGACCACGATGCGGTCGATGCGCCAGATCTGCGAGGAGGTCGGCGGCCTCGGCGTCGCGGTCGCGCACAGCGGCACCGCCATCGGCCTGCTGCTGGACATCGCCGACCCGCGTTACCGCGACCGGCTCGGCCGCGCCGAGAGGGCGTGCGCGCGGCTGGCGGGACACGCGCACGTCGACCATTCGCTCACCGCCGACGCAGAGGAGGTCCGGTGCTTCACAACAACGTGATCGACGCGATCGGGCACACCCCGCTCGTATCGCTCGACCTGGGCGGCGCAACGGTCTACGCCAAGCTGGAACTGCAGAACCTGTTCGCGATGAAGGACCGGGTCGCCCGGCAGATCATCCTGTCCGCCCGCGAGTCGGGCGAGCTGGCCCCGGGCGCGGCCATCGTCGAGAGCTCCTCGGGGACCATGGCGCTCGGCGTCGCGCTGGTCGGCACCGCGCTCGGCCACCCGGTGCACATCGTCACCGACCCGCGGATCGACCCGATCACTCTGGCCAAGCTCCGCTTCCTGGGCTGCTCGGTGCACATCGTCGACAAGATGACCTCCCACGGCTGGCAGAGCGCCCGCCTGGAGCGGCTGGAACTGCTGCGCGCCGAGCTGCCCGGGTCGTTCTGGCCCCGGCAGTACAGCAACCCCGACAACCCGCGGGCCTACGCCACCCTCGCCGCCGAACTGCTGGCCGACCTCGGGCACATCGACGTGCTGGTCGGCGCGGTCGGCAGCGGCGGCTCGCTGTGCGGCACCTCGCGGGCCCTGCGCGAGACGCTGCCCGAGCTGTGGACGGTCGGCGTGGACTGCGTCGGCAGCGTCATCTTCGGCCAGCCCGACCTGCCGGGACGGCTGCAGAGCGGCCTGGGCAACAGCCTGGTCCCCGACAACGTGGACCACTCGCTGATCGACGAGGTGCACTGGCTCAACGACCGCGAGGCGTTCCAGGCGACGGCCGACCTGGCCGCCGAGCAGCAGATCTTCGGCGGCAACACCGCCGGCTCGGTGTACGGGGTGCTGCGCCACCTGGCCCGCAGGGAGGGCCCCGGCACCCGGATCGTCGGCATCATGCCCGACCGCGGCGACCGCTACTGCGCCACCGTCTACGACGAGGGCCACTGGCTGGAGAAGGACCTGCACGGCATGCCGGTCGCCGACGCGCCCGTGGAGGTCGACGCCTCCCAGACCGTGACGACCTGGTCCAACTGCTTCCCCGGACCGAGACGCCGGGAGGTGCGATGCGAGGCCGCCTTGCCTGCGTAGAGGCCAACACCACCGGCACCGGCATGATCGCGCTGCGGACCGCGGGCGAGCTCGGCCTGGACCCGCTGTTCCTCACCGGCAGGCCGGAGCGCTACCGGGGCCTCGCGGCCACCGGCGCGCAGGTGGTGCGCTGCGACACCAACGACCCGGGCTCGCTCCTCGCCGCCGTCGCTCCCTACGCGGCCGAGCTGTGCGGAGTGACCACCACCAGCGACTTCTACGTCGCCACCGTCGCCGAGCTGGCGGCCCACCTGGGGCTGCCGGGCAACCCGCCCGAGGCGGTGCGGATCTGCCGGGACAAGGGCCGCACCCGGCGGGCGCTGGCCAAGGCCGGGCTCCGGCAGCCGCGCTTCGCCGTGGTCCACGACCAGAGTGAGACCTCCGCGGCCGTCGCGCGGGTGGGGCTGCCGTGCGTCGTCAAGCCGGTCAGCGGCTCGGGGTCTGAGGACGTCCGGCTGTGCGCGACCCCGGCCCAGGCGCTGGCGCAAGTGGCCCAGGTGCTGTCGGTGCGGGTCAACGTCCGGGGCCAGGTGTGCGAGCCGGCGGCGCTGGTCGAGGAGTACCTGGAAGGCCCCGAGTTCAGCGTCGAGATGGTGCACACGGACGGCGAGGCCAGGTGCGTCGGGATCGTCGCCAAGTCGCTCACCGGGCACCCGTACTTCGTCGAGTCCGGCCACCTGTACCCCGCGCCCGTCGGCACCGCCGACGGCGAGGCGATGCGCGAGACGGTCCGCCTCGCGCTCGCGGCGGTCGGCGTCCAGCACGGCCCCACCCACACCGAGGTCAGGCTCCTGCCCGACGGCGTGGCGGTGGTGGAGATCAACCCGCGCCTGGCCGGCGGCATGATCCCCGAGCTGATCTCCCTGGTCGACGGCCTTGACCTGCTCGAACAGCAGATCCGCGGCGCCATCGGCATGCCGGTGACGCTGGAGCAGAGGCACGAGGGCTACGCGGGCATCCGGTTCCTGGTCGCCGACCGCGCCGGCGAGGTCCGCGCCGTCTCCGGCGTGGAGCGGGCGGCGGCGCTGCCGGGCGTCGCGCGGGTCGGCGTCACCGCCGCGCCGGGCACGCGGGTGGGCCCGCCGCGCAGCGCCTACGACCGCTTCGGCCACGTGATCGCGCGCGGCGGGACCGTCACCGAACTCACCGAACGGCTGGACCTGGCGGCCGCGGCCCTGCGCGTGGAGGTGGGCGAATGATCCGGCACATCGTGCTCTTCAAGCTGAAGCCCGGGCACACCTGGGCGGACGAGCGCGTCATCGAGGCGGAGCGGATGGCGGCCGACGTCGGCGCGGAGGTGGAGGACCTCCTCGAGTGGCGGACCGGCAGGAACATCTCCGAGCGCGCCATCGCCTATGACTTCGCCGTCATGGGCCTGGTCCGCGACGCGGACGCGCTCCAGAGATACCTCCTCCACCCCTTCCACCAGAAGTCGGCGGCGCTATGGCGAGAGATCAGCGACTGGGTCATCGCCGACCTCGAAGAGTAGAGACACGAGGCTTTCGATGTTCACGATTCACCACCCCGAGCTCGACGAGATGGCCAGGTCGCTGCGGGATCTGCACCGGGAGTTCCTGGCCGGGGAGTGGGACGAGGCGCGCGTGGCGGCGCACCAGGCCCGCCTGCTCCGCCAGACCATCTCCTACGTCAAGGAACGCTCCCCGTTCTACCGCGCCAGGCTCGACGGGGCGGCCGAGGACGACGACCTGGGCTCGCTGCCCTTCACCACCAAACAGGACCTGCGCGACGCGCAGTTCGACATGCTGTCGCGCCCGATGCACGAGGCGTGGATCTTCTACGAGACCACCGGCACCACCGGCAGGGCCACCCCCTGCCCGCGCGACAACACCGACACCCTGCACAACAACACCGTGCTCACCGCCTACTACCAGACGGTGTTCGACCAGTACGGCGACCGGCAGGTCGTCGGGGTCTCCGGCCCTTCGGAGCTGCACGCGACCGGCGACACCTTCGGCGACGTGTGCCGCAACCTCGGCATCGCCGTCGCCAAGATGTGGCCGCACTCGCCGATGATCGGCTTCGACCGCGCCCTCGAGGTCATGCGCATGCTGCCCGTCACCGGGCTGTTCGCGACGCCCGGCATGGCGCTGTCGCTGGCCAAGAAGGCCAGGGAGGCCGGCCTGGACCCGGCCGCCGACTTCTCGCTGGACGTGCTCATGCTCACCGGCGAGCTGGCCTCGCCGAGCCTGCTCGCCGGGATCGGCGCCCTGTGGGGCGCGCGCGCCTACAACGCCCTGTACGCCTCGCAGGAGGCCTCCGTCCTGGCCGCCTCGGGCGCGGACGGCGGCCTGTACACCGCGCCGCTGATCAACCACTACGAGGTCATCGACCCGGTGACGCTGCGGCCCGCGCGGGCCGACGGCGCCGGCGTGCGCCAGGGCGAGCTGGTGATCACCAACCTCTACCAGGGCGCCAAGCCGCTGGTGCGCTACCGGACCGGCGACATGGTGCGCATGCACCCGGTGGCGCCGGGCGCGACGATCCCCGCGCCGCGCGTGGAGGTGCTCGGCCGGGTGGGCGACCAGATCATGCTGAACGGCCACGCCGTCACCGGCTACGACCTGGAGGACCTGCTGCTGCGGCACGTGGGCGGGTTCATGGACTACCAGATCAGGCTGGAGCGCACGCCCCTCGGCGAGGACCGGGTCGACCTGATGCTGCACGGCGCCTCCGAGAGCCACCCGGGCCTGCTGCTCGCCCAGGAGGAGTGCCGCGAGGTGCTCGGCACCGAGCTGGTCGTCTCCTTCGGCGACCCGGGGAGCATCACGAGCACGGGCGCGATGGTGAGCTGGAAGGCCGCCCGCGTCGTGGACGGCCGCGGCGACGAGCCGGCCCGCGACGACCGCGAGTCCCGCGCCGCCCTCGCCCTGGCCGCGAGGAGAGGGTGATGCGGCCGCTGCCGGGCCGCTGGGTCTACCACCGCGTCCAGAACGAGGGGGGGTTCGTCCGCTTCGACGATGTTCGCCTGCCGCCGACCACCCAGGGCCTGCACTACGGCACCGGGGCTTTCGAGGGCATCAGGGCGCACGCGGCCGCGGGCGGCGGGCGGGTGCACCTGTTCCGGGTGCGCGACCACTACCGCCGCTTCCTGCGGTCGTGCCGGCTGCTGCGCATCGAGGTGGGGCTGAGCGCCGACGAGCTGGCCGACCTCACCGTGGAGCTGCTGCGCCGCAACGGCGACATGGGTGACGTCTACATCCGGCCGCTGGCCTACAAGCTCGGCCTGCTGCCGGGCACCCCGCCGGGGGTGGGCCTGGGCGGGATCTCCGAGGCGGTCACGATCGTCGCCTCCCGCCTGGGCGCCTACACCCCGCCGGGCGGCGTCCGGTGCCTGGTCAGCTCGTGGCGCAGGCCCTCGCGCGCGGCCGTCCCCGTCCAGGCCAAGATCACCGGCGGGTACGTCAACAGCGCGCTGGCCGTCGAGGACGCGCGCGCGGCCGGCTACGACGACGCGATCCTGCTCAACGACGCCGGGCAGGTCGCCGAGGCCAGCACGGCCAACGTCTTCGCGGTGCGCGGCGGCGCCCTGCTCACGCCGCCGCCCGACGCCGACATCCTGCCCGGCATCACCCGGGACACGGTGCTCACGCTGGCGGCCGACCTCGGCCTGACCGCCGCCGAGCGGCCGCTGCACCCCGCCGACCTGCTGCTGGCCGACGAGGTCTTCCTCACCGGCACCGGCGTCGGCCTCACCCCGGTGATCGTGGTCAACGGCAGGCCGATCGGGACGGGTGAGCCCGGCCCGGTCACCTCCCGGCTCGTGGAGCGCTACCGCCAGGTGGTCAGGGCCGAGCGGGAGGACACCCGCGGGTGGCTGACCGCGGTGGAACCGGGTGTGCCGGACTCAAACAGGGGCGAGCCAGTGGAGCGACCGGCATGAAAGGAGCGAGCGGGATGGAACTGCTCGGGTGGATGGAGATCGACGCGCTGAGCCGGGTGGTGCTGAAGGAGATAGGAACGCTCGGCCCCGCGGGGACGAGCAGCGAGACGGCCGCCACCCTGCTGTGGGAGAAGCTCTCCGAGCTGCCGAGCGAACCGCAGCTCTCGCTGTACGACACCTACGAGGGGGCGTGCGACGCCCTGCTCAACCGGGACATCAGCCACTTCATCGTGGCCAACGCCTACCGGGCGGTCAACGAGTTCTACATGGACACGCGGCTGGCCCTGGCGGGGGCGTTCATCATGGACACCCCGCTGTACGGGCTGGCCAAGTCGCGCGGCAACGACGCCCTGCCCGTGCGGCCGTCGATCGCCACGCACCCGGCGCCCGCCCCGCTGATCGCCCAGCTGCTGCCCGCGCCGTTCGCGCAGGGCAAGGTCATGATCATGAACTCGACCAGCGCGGCTGCCATGGCCGCGAGCGGCGGGTTCAGCGACCTGGCGCTCACCACGGCCCCGGCCGTCGACCACTACGGCCTGGAGTTCATCTCGCGCACCCGGCCCATCCGCATGGTCTGGTCGGTGTTCGTCCTGGACGACCTGGACGCCACCGCCGCCGACATCCACAGGGAGAACGCCGATGTTGTTCCTCGATAGCGGGGCGGTGCGCAAGGCCCTGCCCATGGAGCGGGCGATCGGCCTGATGGCCGGCGTCATGCGCTCCTACAGCGGGGGAGAGGTCACCCAGCCGCTGCGCACCATCCTGCGGCCCCCGGGTGAGGGCGGCGTCTTCGCGTCCATGCCCTGCCACGTCACCGGCGACCTGCCCGGATACGGCCTCAAGGCGATCATGCTGCGGCCCGGCAACCGGGACAAGGGCCTGCCCGTGCACATCGGCGTGGTCCTGGTCTTCGACCCCGAGACCGGGTACCCGCTGGCGCTGCTGGACGGCGCCGAGCTGACCGCGATCCGCACCGCCGCCGTCTCGGCGGTGGCCACCGACACGCTGGCGCTCCCCGGCGCCGGCGACCTGGCCGTCATCGGGTCGGGCGTGCAGGCCCGCTCGCACCTCGAAGCCCTCGCGCTCGTGCGCGACCTGCGCAGGGTCCGCGTGTACAGCCCCACGGAAGGGCGCGCCGAAAACTTCCGGCGGTGGGCCGCGTCCTGGCTGACGGTCCCCGTCGAGGTGACGCCCACGGCCGGCGACGCGCTGGCGGGCGCCGACCTGGTCTGCACCGCCACCTCCGCCAAGGAGCCGGTCGTCTTCGGGCGCGACCTCGCGCCCGGCGCGCACGTCAACGCGGTCGGCGCCTCGGTCGCCGACGCGCGCGAGCTGTCCGGCGACGCGGTCGCCAGGTGCGCGGTGTTCGTGGACAGTCGGGAGTCGGCGGCGAGCGAGTCGGGCGACCTGCGCGTCCCGCTGGCCGAAGGGCTGATCGGCCCCGACCACGTGCGCGCCGAGCTCGGCGAGGTGCTGCTCGGACGGCACCCGGGACGCGGCGACGCGGCGGAGATCACCCTGTACAAGTCGCTCGGCATGGCCGCGCAGGACATCGTCTCGGGCTTCGCCGCGGCCCGCGCCGCCCGCGAACTCGGACTCGGCGCCGACGTTCCCTACCCCGCGCCATGAGGATCTACGTGGTCGACGCCTTCGCCGACGCGGCGTTCCAGGGCAACCCCGCCGCGGTGTGCCTGCTCGACCGGCCGCGCGACGCGCGCTGGATGCAGGCGGTGGCGGCCGAGATGAACCTGTCGGAGACCGCGTTCGTCGACCGGTCCACCCCGGCGGACTCCCCGGAGGGCATGGGCCTGCGCTGGTTCACCCCCGCGGGCGAGGTCGACCTGTGCGGGCACGCGACGCTGGCCGCCGCGCACGTGCTGTGGGAGGGGGAGGGCGAGGACGGCGCCCGGCCACTGCGCTTCGCCACCCGCAGCGGCGTCCTGTCGGCCGAGCGGGGCCCGGACGGCATCGGCCTGGACTTCCCCGCCGAGCCCGCCGAGGAGACCGAGGTCCCCGGCGGGCTGCCCGAGGCGCTCGGCGCCAAGCCCGTCTGGATGGGCCGCAACCGCTTCGACTACCTGGCCGAGCTGGCCGACGAGGAGGAGGTCGCCGAGCTGCGGCCCGACTTCGCCGCGCTGAGCGCCTTCCCCGTGCGGGGAGTCATCGTCACCGCCCGGGGACGGCGGGAGCACGACTTCGTCTCCCGCTTCTTCGCCCCCCGGCACGGCGTGGACGAGGACCCGGTGACCGGCTCGGCGCACTGCTGCCTCGGCCCCTTCTGGAGCGCCAGGCTCGGCCGGCGCCGCCTGACCGGCTTCCAGTGCTCCCCGCGCGGCGGCCGCGTGCGCGTGACGACGCGCGGCGAGCGCGTGGGGCTGTATGGCCGCGCGGTGATCTTCATGAGTGGAGAGCTACACGAACGGGAGGAACGATGACGACGTTCGTCATTGGCAACGTGGCCGCCATCCCCGACAAGGAGAAGATGGCCCTCTACCGGGACAAGGTCCTGGCGACGCTCCAGGCGTACGGCGGCGGCTTCGCCATCCGCGGCGGGGCGTTCGACGTGCTGGAGGGGGACTGGCACCCCACGCACCTGTCGGTCATGCGGTTCCCCAGCGCCGAGCACGCCCGGCGCTGGTACAACTCGCCGGAGTACGCGGAGATCACCCCGCTGCGCGAGGGCGTCGAGATGGACCTGATCCTCGTGGACGGGGGCGGCTCGGATGACTGAGCTCCCCGCCGGCCTCCCCGCCGGCTTCTCCGCCGGTCTTCCCGTCGATCTGGACGCGCTGGACCTGGCCGACCCGCGGACCTTCCGCGCCCACGACCAGTACGCGATCTGGCGCCGCCTGCGCGCCGAGGCCCCGGTGTTCTGGAACGCCCCCCGCGGCGGCCGTCCCGGGTTCTGGGCGCTCACCAGGTACGACGACATCATGGCGGTCTACAAGGACGACGACCACTTCACCTCCGAGCGCGGCAACGTCCTGACCACGCTGCTGGCGGGCGGCGACTCCGCGGCCGGCCGCATGCTCGCGGTGACCGACGGCAAGCGCCACCAGGACCTGCGCAACGTGTTCCTCAAGGCGTTCTCGCCCCGCGCGCTGTCCTACGTCGCCGAACGCGTGCGGGAGAACACCCGCGCCCGGGTCCGCGCGGGCGTCGAGATGGGCGCCTGCGACTTCGCGCGGGACGTCGCCGAGAAGATCCCGATCAACACCATCTGCGACCTGCTCGGCGTCCCCGAGGGCGACGAGCACCGCGACCACCTGCTCGACCTGACCAAGACCGCGCTGAGCAGCGACGAGGTGGACGCCGACGACGAGGACGCCGCCGAGGCGTCGCTGGAGGCGCGCAACGAGATCCTGATGTACTTCGACGACCTGGTCACCGAGCACCGCCGCACCCCCAAGGACGACGTCATCGGCGCGATGGTCGCCAGCAGCATCGACGGGGTGCCGCTGACCGACGACGACATCGTCTTCAACTGCTACAGCCTGATCATCGGCGGCGACGAGACCAGCCGCCTCACCATGATCGGGACGGTGCCGGCGATGGTCGGCCACCCCGGGCAGTGGGCCGCCTACCGCGCCGGCGAGATAGAGACCAAGACCGCCGTCGAGGAGATCCTGCGCTGGGTCAGCCCGGCCATGCACTTCGGCAGGAGCGCGCTCAAGGACGTCACCGTCCGCGGAACGACGATCGCCGCGGGCGACATCGTCACGCTGTGGAACTCCTCCGCCAACCGGGACGAGGACGTCTTCGACGGCCCCGAACGCCTGGACCTGCGGCGCTTCCCCAACCGGCACGCCACCTTCGGATACGGGCCGCACTTCTGCCTGGGCGCTTACCTGGGCCGCACGGAGGTCGGCGCCATGCTGGAGGCGCTGCGAGAATTCGTCGCCGAAATGCACATCACGGCCGAGCCCGAGCCGGTCCATTCCAACCTGTTGAGCGGAATAAGCAGCCTCCAGGTGAAACTGCTCCCGGCCTGATCCGGGGCTTCGGGAAATGCGCGGACGAGAATGCGGAATTCGATCGGTGATGCGCGCCCGATAACAAGACGAAACGGCGCGTTTTTAGACTCGGTTCGTCGTGGCGCGAATAGTGACTAGGAGTCGAGTGATGGCTGGCATGCTTATGGACCAGGATTTGCTGCACGACCCGCACGGCGACGACGCGGCGCGCCCCGCCGAGTGGCTTCCTGGCCTGTTCGCCGCCCAGGCACGCCGTACGCCGGACGCCCCCGCGGTCCGCTTCGCGGGCGCCGAGCTGACCTACGCCGAGCTCGACCGCCGGGCCGGCCGCCTCGCCTCCCGCCTGGCCGCGCTCGGCGCCGGCCCCGAGCGTCTGGTCGCCGTGGCGCTGCCGCGTTCGGCGGATCTGGTCGTGGCGTTGCTGGCCGTGCTGAAGACGGGCGCGGCCTACCTGCCGATCGACGTCGAGTACCCGCGTGACCGTGTCGCGTTCATGCTGCGGGAAGCGCGGCCGGTGTGCGTGCTCACCGGCGGCGCCGCGGCGGCCGCCGTGCCGGACGAGGGGCCGCGGGTTTTGGTGGAGGAGCTCACCGAGGACGACGGCGAGCAGCCATGGCCCGGCGAGCCGCTGCTGGCGCCCGCCGGCCACCCCGCCTACGTCATCTACACCTCCGGCTCCACCGGCCGGCCCAAGGGCGTGGTCATCGGGCACGGCGCGCTCTCGGACTATCTGCTGTGGTCGCTGCGCGCCTACCCGAGCCTGGCCGGGGAGTCGCTGTGGCACTCCTCGGTGTCCTTCGACATGACCGTGACCTCGCTGTGGGCGCCGCTGGTCGCGGGCGGGTGCGTCCGGGTGTCGCCGCTCGCCGAGGAGGGCGTGCCCGGCGACGCCGGCGCGTGCACCTTCCTCAAGGCCACCCCGAGCCACCTGCCGCTGCTGGACATCCTGCCCGAGCGGTTCTCCCCGACCCGCGAGCTGATGTTCGGCGGCGAGGCCCTGCGCGGCGAGGCGCTGCGCGGCTGGCGCGAGCGCCACCCCGGCGTCACCGTGATCAACGTCTACGGGCCCACCGAGGCCACCGTCAACGTCGCCGAGTACCGCGTCGAGCCGGGGCAGCGGGTGCCCGACGGCGTCCTGCCGCTCGGCCGGCCGATGGACGACACCCGGGTCCACGTGCTGGACGCCGAGCTGCGCCCGCTGCCCCCCGGCGAGGTCGGCGAGCTGTACATCGCCGGCACCGGCCTGGCCCGGGGGTACATCAACCGGCCAGGGCTCACCGCCGAGCGGTTCGTCCCCGACCCCTCCGGCGTGCCCGGCGAGCGGATGTACCGCACCGGCGACCTCGCCCGGTGGCGCGAGGACGGGGTGCTGGAGTTCGCCGGCCGCGTCGACGACCAGATCAAGGTGCGCGGGCACCGCATCGAGCCCGGCGAGATCGAGGCCGTCATCGGCGGCCATCCGCGGGTCGCCCAGGTGGCCGTGATCGTGCGCGAGGACCGCGCGGGCGACCAGCGCATCGTCGCCTACGTCACCCCGCGCGCGGACGGCCTGAACGGCGCGGACGGCCTTAGTGGGGCGGACGGCCGGGACGGCGGGCACGCCGGCCCGGCCGAGCGGGTGAAGGCCGCCGTGCTGGAGCACGCCGGGGCCGCCCTGCCCGCGTACATGGTGCCCTCCGCCGTGGTGGTTCTGGACGCCCTGCCGCTCACCGCCAACGGCAAGCTCGACCGCCGCGCGCTGCCCGCCCCGCCGCCGCAGGCCGTCGCCGGCCGTGCCGCGCGCACCGCCGCGGAGGAGCTGCTGTGCCGCCTGTTCGCCGACGCGCTCGGCGTGACCGGGATCGGCGTGGACGGCAACTTCTTCGAGCTCGGCGGGCACTCCCTGCTGGCCACCCGCCTGGTCGGCATGGTCCGCGAGGCGTTCGACGTCGAGCTGCCGCTGCGCGCCCTGTTCGAGGCGCCGACCCCGGAGGCGCTCGCCGGCCGCGTCGCCACCGCCGCAAGGGGCCGCAGGCCCGCGCTCACCGCCCGCCCCCGGCCCGAGCGGATGCCGCTGTCCGCCGGCCAGCGCGGGCTGTGGTTCCTGCACCGCCTGGAAGGGCCCAGCGCGACTTACAACCTCCCGCTCGCCGTGCGGCTGACCGGCGCCGTCGACACGGGGGCGCTCGGCCGGGCCGTCGCCGACGTCGTGGCCCGCCACGAGCCGCTGCGCACCCTCTACCCCGACCTCGACGGCGAGCCGTACCAGCTCGTCCTCGACCCGGGGGCCGCCGTCCCCGAGCTGCCGGTGGTGCCCGTCACGGCCGGGGGCCTCGCCGCGGCGCTGGCCGCCGAGGCCGCGCGGCCGTTCGCCTTCACCCGCGAGGCGCCGTTCCGGGCGACCCTGTTCAGGCTCGGCGAGCGCGAGCACGTGCTCATGCTGGTCACCCACCACATCGCCAGCGACGGCCTGTCGGAGCAGCCGCTGCTGGACGACCTGGCCGCCGCCTACGCCCACCGCACCGGGCGCGGCGAGGCACAGGACGCGCCGCGGATCCAGTACGCCGACCACACCCTGTGGCAGCGCGAGCTGCTCGGCGACCTCGACGACGCGACGAGCCCGGCCGCCCGCCAGGTGGCGTTCTGGCGCGAGACTCTGGCCGGCGGCCCCGCGCTGCTGGAGCTGCCGCTGGACCGTCCCCGGCCGGCCGTGGCCGGCAACGGCGGCGCCAGGGTGGCCTTCCGCCTCCCCGAGGGCCTGCACCGCGACCTGGTCGCGCTCGCCCGGCGCGACGGTTCGACCGTCTTCATGGTCGTCCAGGCCGCCGTGGCCGCGCTGCTCACCCGGCTCGGCGCCGGCACCGACATCCCCATCGGCACGGCCACCGCCGGCCGCGGGGACCGGGCGCTGGACGGGCTCGTCGGCAAGTTCCTCAACACGCTGGTGCTGCGCACCGACACCTCCGGCGACCCGAGCTTCCGCGAGCTGCTCGCCCGGGTGACCGAGGCCGACCTGGCGGCCTACGCCAACGCCGACGCGCCGTACGAGAGCGTCGTGGAGGCCGTCAACCCGGTCAGGTCCCTGTCCTACCACCCGGTGTTCCAGGTCATGCTGACCTTCGAGCGCACTCTGCGCGCGCCGCTGCTCGGCCCGGAGCTGTCGCTGTCGGTGGAGCCCACCGTGCACACCGGCGCGGCCAAGGTGGACCTCAGCTTCTTCGTCAGGGAGCCCGCCGAGTGGGGCGGGGCCGGCGAGGTCGAGTGCGCCCTGGACTACGCCACCGACCTGTTCGACGAGCGCAGCGCCGAGGTGCTCGCCGCGCGGCTGGTGCGGCTGCTCGAAGGCGCCGTGCGCGACCCGGCGCGGCCCATCGGCGAGCTGGACCTGCTCACCCCCGGCGAGCGGGACACGCTGCTGGAGGAGTGGAACGCCACCGCCCACCCCGTTCCCGACGCCACCCTGCCCGAGCTGTTCGAGGCGCAGGCGGCCCGCACCCCCGGCGCGGCGGCCGTGGAGTGCGGCGGGGAGATCCTCACCTACGCCGAGCTGGACGCCCGCGCCTCCCGGCTGGCGCGGCTGCTGGCCGGGCGCGGCGTGGGCCCCGAGCGGTTCGTCGCCGTCGCGCTGCCCAGGTCGGCCTCCCTGGTGGTCGCCCTGCTGGCCATCGCCAAGGCCGGCGGCGCCTACCTGCCCGTCGACCCCGCCCTGCCCGCCGAGCGCGTGCGCTTCATGCTGGACGACGTCGCCCCCGTCCTCACCCTGGCCGCGCCGCAGGACCTGGCCGCGCTGGAGGCCGAGGCCGCCGCGCTGCCCGCCGGGCCCCTCGACAGCGGCCCGACGCCCGCCAACCCGGCGTTCGTCATCTACACCTCCGGCTCGACCGGCCGGCCCAAGGGCGTCGTGGTCGAGCACCGCTCGCTCAACCAGTACCTGGCCTGGACGCGGCACACCTACCACAGCGTCGCCGGCCGCGCCCTGGTGCACTCGCCGGTCTCCTTCGACCTGACCGTCACCGGCCTGTTCGGGCCGCTGACCAGCGGCGGGTGCGCGCACCTGGTGGACCTGGACGACGGCGACGCCGCCGCGGCCGCCATGGCCCGCCCGGACTTCGTCAAGGCCACCCCGAGCCACCTGCCGCTGCTCATCGGCCTGCCCGACCGGTTCTCCCCCTCGGCGCAGCTCGTGCTGGGCGGGGAGTCGCTCATGGGGGAGGTGCTGGACGAGTGGCGCCGCCGCCACCCGTCGGCCACCGTGATCAACGAGTACGGTCCCACGGAGACCACCGTGGGCTGCATGGAGTACCGCGTCGAGCCCGGCGACCGGGTGCCCGCGGGCGTCGTCCCCATCGGCCGGCCCATCTGGAACACCCGGCTCTACGTGCTGGACGCCGCGCTGCGCCCGGTGCCGCCCGGCGTGGTCGGCGAGCTTTACATCGCCGGTGACCTGGTCAGCCGCGGCTACCTGAACCGGCCGGGGCTGAGCGCCGAACGGTTCGTGGCCGACCCGTTCGCCGCCGGCACGCGGATGTACCGCTCGGGCGACCTGGCCCGCTGGCGGCCCGACGGCCAGATGGAGTTCGCCGGGCGCGTCGACCACCAGGTGAAGGTGCGCGGGTTCCGCATCGAGCTCAGCGAGATCGAGTCGGTGCTCGGCGAGCACCCCCGGGTGTCGGCCGCCGCGGTGATCGTCCGCGAGGACCGGCCCGGCGACCAGCGCCTGGTCGCCTACGTCACGCTCACCCCCGGCGAGCCGGTGGACCTGCTCGGACACGCCCGGGCCATGCTGCCCGCCTACATGGTGCCCTCCGCCGTGGTGGCGCTCGACGCGCTGCCGCTGACCGCCAACAGCAAGCTCGACCGCGCCGCGCTGCCCGCGCCCGGACCGGCCGCCCCGGTCGGCGGGTCCGCTCCGCGCACCCCGCAACAGGAGATCGTCTGCGGCCTGTTCGCCGAGCTGCTCGGCCTGCCCCAGGTCGGCACCGACGCGAACTTCTTCGAGCTCGGCGGCCACTCGCTGCTGGTGACCCGGCTGGTCGCCCGCGTGCGCTCGGTCTTCGGCGTCGAGCTCGGCGTCCGCGAGGCGTTCGAGGCGCCGACCCCGGCCGCGCTGGTCGAGCGCATCGACCTGGCGGGCCGGGGCCGGTCGAAGCCGGAGCCCGAGCCGCGACCCGAGCGCATCCCCCTGTCCTACGCCCAGCGCGGCGTGTGGTTCATCCACCGGCTCGACGAGGACAACCCGCAGTACAACATCCCGACCGTGCTGCGCCTGGACGGCCCGGTCGACAAGGACGCCCTGCGCGCCGCCGTTTTGGACGTCGTGGGCAGGCACGAGGTGCTGCGCACGCTGATCCGCAGCGAGGACGGCGAGCCGTACCAGGTGGTGCTGGCCCCGCGGGACGCCGAGATCGAGGTGGCCTTCACCGGCGTCCGGCCCGAGGAGCTGAAGGAGGCGCTCGCCGCGTTCGGCCACCGCTCCTTCCGGCTCGCCGAGCAGCCGCCCATCAGGGTCGGGCTGTTCTCGCTGAGCGAGCGCGAGCACGTCCTGCACCTGGTCATCCACCACGTCGCCTGCGACGGCTGGTCGTGGCGGGCGCTGCTGCGCGACCTGGCCGAGGCCTACACCGCCCGCATCGGCGGCGGCGCGCCCGCGTGGCCTCCCCTTCCGGTGCAGTACGCCGACTACGCGCTCTGGCAGACCAGGACGCTCGGCCGCGAGGACGACCCCGGCAGCGCGCTGGCGCGGCAGGTCGGGCACTGGCGCGCCGCCCTGGCCGGCATGCCCGAGCTGCTGGAACTGCCGCTGGACCGCCCGCGTCCGGCCGTTGCCTCCAACCGCGGCGAGATGGTCACCCGCCACGTCGACGCCGCGCTGCACCGCGACCTGGTCACCCTGGCCCACCAGGCCGGGGTCACCGTGTTCATGGTCGCCCACGCCGCCTTCGCCGCGCTGCTCACCCGGATGGGCGCCGGCACCGACCTGCCGATCGGCACCGGCCTGGCCGGCCGCAGCCACGAGAACCTCGACGACCTGGTCGGCTTCTTCGTCAACACCATGGTGCTGCGCACCGACACCTCCGGCGACCCGACCTTCCGCGAGCTGCTCGACCGGGTGCGCGAGGTGGACCTGGTCGCCTACGCCAACCAGGACATCCCCTTCGAGCGGCTGGTCGACGTCGTCAACCCGGCCCGCTCGCTGGCCCACCACCCGTTGTTCCAGGTCAGCATCGTGCTGCAGAACTACGCCGGCGCCCAGGCGCGGATGCCCGGCCTGACGGTCGGCCCGCCGGACGTCGAGCTGGAGGCGGCCAAGTTCGACCTGATGTTCTTCCTGGAGGAGGCGCACGAGGAGGACCCGCTGACCGGGCGGGCGCCCGGCGGGATGAAGATCAACCTGAAGTTCGCCACCGACCTGTTCGACCGGGCGACGGCCGAGGGCGTCGCCGAGCGCTTCTGCCGGATGCTGGCCGCGATGGTCGCCGACCCCGACGGCCGGATGGGCGCGGTGGACATCCTGTCGGCCGGCGAGCGGGCGCGGCTGCTGGTGGAGTGGAACGACACCGCCTCCTCCGCCGCCCCGGTGACGATGCCGGCGCTGTTCGAGGCCCAGGCGGCCCGCACGCCCGAGGCGCCCGCGCTGGTGTCCGGCGAGCGCACGCTCACCTACGCCGAGCTGAACGCCGCGGCCAACCGGCTGGCCCGCCTGCTGGTGGACCGGTACGGCGCCGGCCCGGAGTCGCACGTCGCCGTCGCGCTGCCGCGCTCGGTGGAGGCCGTCGCCGCGGTGCTCGCGGTGGTCAAGACCGGCGCGGCCTACGTCCCGGTCGACCCCGACTACCCGGCCGAGCGCATCGCGTTCATGCTGGCCGACACCCGGCCGTCCCTGGTGATCACCGGCGCGGCCGCCGAGACCGGCGGCGAGGTGCCCCGGCTGGTGCTCGACGCGCTCTCCGACCTCGACGGGCTGGACGGGTACGCCTCGGGCGACCTGGCGGACGCCGAGCGGACCGTGCCGCTGGAGCCGTCCCACCCGGCCTACGTGATCTACACCTCCGGCTCCACCGGGCGTCCCAAGGGCGTGGTGGTCACCCACCACGGCATCGCCGCCACCGTCGCCTCGATGCGCGATCGCCTGCTGGTCCACGACGGCGGCCGGGTGCTCCAGCTCGCCTCCCCGAGCTTCGACGTCTCGGTCATGGAGACGCTGATGGCCTTCGGCGCCGGGGGAGCCCTGGTGGTCGCGCCGCCGCACGTGCGCGGCGGCGACGACCTGGCCGAACTGCTGTCGGCCCAGCGGATCACCCGCGCGGTCATCCCCTCGGCGACCCTGGCCAGCGTCCCGCCCACCCCGCTGCCCCACCTGACCACCCTGCTGACCGGCGGAGACGTCGTCGGCCCCGAGCTGGTGGACAGGTGGGGCGAGGGCCGGCTCATGCTCAACGGCTACGGCCCCACCGAGGCCACGATCTGGGCCACCGCGAGCGGCGCCCTGACGCCGGGGGAGAACCCGCCGATCGGCTCGCCCCTGTGCGACACCCGGGTCTACGTCCTGGACGCGGGCCTGCGGCCGGTCGCCCCCGGCGTGGTCGGCGAGCTGTACGTCGCCGGCGAGGGGCTGGCGCGCGGCTACCTGCGCCGCCCGGCGCTCACGGCCGAGCGGTTCGTGGCCGACCCGTTCGGCGCGGGGCGCATGTACCGCACGGGCGACGCGGTGCGGTGGCGGGCCGACGGGCAGCTGGAGTTCGTCGGCCGGGTGGACAGCCAGGTCAAGGTGCGCGGCTTCCGCGTCGAGCTGGGCGAGATCGAGGCCGCGCTGTCGCGCCACCCGCAGGTCAGGCAGGCCGCCGTCATCGTGCGCGAGGACCGGCCGGGCGACCGGCGCATCGTCGCCTACCTGGTCGCGGCCTCGGCCAAGGCCCCCGAGCCGGGGCAGTTGCGCGCGCACGTGGGCGCCACCCTGCCCGAGTACATGGTGCCCGCCGCGTTCGTGACGCTCGACGCGCTGCCGGTCATGCCCAACGGCAAGCTGGACCGCAAGCTGCTGCCCGCGCCGGAGTTCGCCACCCGCTCGGGCGGCCGGGCGCCGCGCACGGCCCGCGAGGAGATCATGTGCGGGCTGTTCGCCGAGATCCTCGGCGTGCCGCACGTCGGGGTGGAGGACAACTTCTTCGAGCTCGGCGGCCACTCGCTGCTGGCCACCCGGCTGGTCAGCAGGATCAGGAGCACCCTCGGCACCGAGCTGCGGGTCCGCGACCTGTTCCGCACCCCCACCGTCGCCGCGCTGGTCGACCGGCTGCGCGCCACCAAGGACGACGGGCCCGCGCTGGCGCCGATGGAGCGGCCCGAGCGCGTCCCGCTGTCCTACGCCCAGCAGCGCCTGTGGTTCCTGCACCGGCTGGAAGGGCCGAGCCCGACGTTCAACGTCCCGCTCGTGCTGCGCCTGTCGGGGGCGCTGTCGGCCACGGCCCTGTCGGCCGCGCTGGCCGACCTGGTCGAGCGGCACGAGGCGCTGCGCACGGTCTACCTGGACGACGGCGGCCGCCCCTACCAGCGGATCCACCCCGCGGGCGAGGCCCGTCCCGCCTTCGACGTCGTGCCCGCCGGCCGCGACGAGCTGCCCGCGCTCATGGGCGACGCGCTCCGGCACACCTTCGACCTGGCCGGCGACCTGCCGATCAGGGCGACGCTGTTCGCGCTCGGCGCGCAGGAGCACTGCCTGCTGCTCCTGCTGCACCACATCGCCACCGACGGCGTCTCGATGGGCACCCTGAGCCGCGACCTGTCCACCGCCTACGCCGCGCGCCTGGCCGGCACCGCCCCCGACTGGGAGCCGCTGCCGGTGCAGTACGCCGACTACACCCTGTGGCAGGCGGCGGCGCTGGGCAGCGAGGCCGACCCGGCCAGCCCGATCTCACGGCAGCTCGACCACTGGCGCGACCGGCTCGCCGGCGCCCCCGAGCCGCTGGAGCTGCCCGCCGACCGCTCGCGCCCCGCCCGCCGCCACGGCACCGCCGAGCGGGTCACCTTCCAGATCGGCGCCGAGCTGCACTGGGACCTCATCGAGCTGGCCCGCCGCAGCAGCGCCACGCTGTTCATGGTGATGCACGCCGCGCTCGCCGGGCTGCTGACCCGGCTCGGCTCGGGCACCGACATCACCATCGGCACCGGCGTCGCCGGACGCGCGGACGAGGCCCTGGACAGGGTGGTCGGCTTCTTCATCAACATGGTCGTGCTGCGCGCCGACACCTCCGGCGACCCGAGCTTTCGCGAGCTGCTCGACCGGGTGCGCGAGGTGGACCTGGCCGCCTACGCCAACGCCGACGTGCCCTTCGACAAGGTCGTGGACGCGCTCAACCCGGCGCGGTCGATGAGCCACGCGCCTCTGTACCAGGTGACCCTCACCGTGGACCGGGACGTGGTCGGCGGCAACGTCCGCCTGCCCGGCCTGTCGGTCGAGGTGGACAGCCCCGACCCCGGCTCGGCCAAGTTCGACCTGTGGATCGGCCTGACCGAGACCTACGCCGCCGACGGCACGCCCACCGGCATGGAGGGCATCGTCAAGTTCGCCACCGACATCTTCGACCGGGCGACGGCGGAGGGCATCGCCGAGCGGTTCCGCCGGCTGCTCGGGTCGGTGGCGGCCGCCCCCGACCGCCGCCTCGGCGAGGTCGAGGTGCTCTCGCCCGCCGAGCGGACGCGGCTGCTGGTGGAGTGGAACGACACCGCCTCCCCGGTTCCGCCGGCGACGATCCCCGCGCTGTTCGAGGCCCAGGCGGCCCGCGCGCCCGAGGCGCCCGCGCTGGTGTCCGGCGGGCAGGTGCTCACCTACGGCGAGGTCAACGCGGTGGCCAACCGGCTGGCCCGCCTGCTGGTGGACCGGTACGGCGCCGGCCCGGAGTCGCACGTCGCCGTCGCGCTGCCCCGCTCGGCGCAGGCCGCGGTGGCGGTGCTCGCCGTGCTCAAGACCGGCGCCGCGTACGTCCCGGTGGACCCGGACTACCCGGGCGAGCGCATCGCGCTGATGCTCGCCGACACCGCTCCCTCGCTGGTCATCACCGGCGCGGGCGCGGCGGACCCGCCGGGGCAGGCGCCCCGGCTCGTGCTCGGCGACCTGGACGGGGTCGAGGGCCTCGCGGAGTACGCCGCCCACGACCTCGCCGACGGCGAGCGCACCGCGCCGCTGAGCCTGTCGTCCCCGGCGTACGTGATCTACACCTCCGGGTCGACCGGGCGTCCCAAGGGCGTGGTGGTCACCCACCGCGGCATCGCGGCGAGCGCCGCCTCCCAGCGGGAGCGGCTGCGCACCCGGCCGGACTCCCGGGTGCTCCAGTTCGCCCCGCTCAGCACCGACACCTCCATCTTCGAGATGCTCTACGCCTTCGGGGCGGGCGCCGCCCTGGTCATCGCGCCGCGCGACGTGCGCGGCGGGGACGACCTGGCCCGGGTGCTCCTCGACGGGCGCGTCACCCACGCCGTGCTGCCGCCCGCCGCGCTGGCGAGCCTGCCGGTCGTCCCCCTGCCCGACCTGGCCACCCTGCTCGTCGGGACCGACGTCCTCGGCCCCGAGCTGGTGGACCGGTGGGGCGAGGGCCGGCTCATGCTGAACGGCTACGGCCCCACCGAGACCACCATGTGGGTCTCGGCGAGCGGCCCGCTCGTGGCCGGGGAGAAGCCGCCGATCGGCTCCCCGCTGTTCGGCACCCGCTTCTACGTCCTGGACGCCGGCCTGCGGCCCGTCGCCCCGGGCGTGGTCGGCGAGCTGTACGTCGCCGGCGAGGGGCTGGCACGCGGCTACCTGCGCCGCCCGGCGCTCACGGCCGAGCGGTTCGTGGCCGACCCGTTCGGGCCGGGGCGCATGTACCGCACGGGCGACGCGGTGCGGTGGCGGGCCGACGGGCAGCTCGAGTTCGTCGGCCGGGTCGACGACCAGGTCAAGGTGCGCGGCTTCCGCGTCGAGCTCGGCGAGATCGAAGCCGTGCTCACCCGGCACCCCGGCATCGCGCAGGCCGCCGTCGTCGTGCGCGAGGACCGGCCCGGCGACCGGCGCATCGTCGCCTACGTGGTGGCCGGCGAGCTGCCGGAGGGCCTGCGGGAGTTCGTGGGCAAGGTCCTGCCCGCCCACATGGTCCCCTCGGCCTTCGTCCGGATGGACGCGCTGCCGCTGTCGCCCAACCGCAAGATCGACCGCCGGGCGCTGCCCGCGCCGGTGTACGAGGCCGGGACGGGACGGGCCCCGCGCAACCCGCGCGAGCAGGTGGTGTGCGGGCTGTTCGCCGAAGTGCTCGGCGTCGCCGAGGTCGGCGTGGAGGACAACTTCTTCGAGCTCGGCGGGCACTCGCTGCTGGCCACGCAACTGGTCAGCCGCGTCCGCTCGGTCCTGGCCGTGGAGCTGCCGCTGCGCGAGCTGTTCGACAACCCCACCGTCGCCGCGCTGTGCGAGAGCCTGGACCGGGCCGCCGGCGCCCGGCCCCCCGTGCGGCCCGTGCCCCGCCCCGAGCGCATCCCGCTGTCCTACGCCCAGCGGCGGCTGTGGTTCCTGCACCGCCTGGAGGGCCCGAGCCCGACCTACAACATCCCCCTGGCGATCCGCCTGTCCGGCGACCTCGACGCCGGCGCGCTCGGCGCCGCCATCGACGACCTCACCGGCCGGCACGAGGTGCTGCGCACCGTCTTCGCCGAGACCGACGGCGAGGTCCACCAGACGATCCTGCCCGCCGTCCACACCGAGGTCACGCTGGTCGACACCACCGAGCTGGACCTGCCCGACCTGCTGGCCCAGGACATCAGGTACCCGCTGGACCTCACGGGGCAGCCGCCGATGCGCGCCTGGCTCTACCGGACCGGCCCCGCCGAGCACGTGCTGATGCTGCTGGTCCACCACATCGCGGGCGACGGCATGTCGATGATGCCGCTGGCCGCCGACCTGGTCACCGCCTACACCGCCCGGCACGCCGGACAGGCCCCCGAGTGGACGCCGCTGCCGGTGCAGTACGCCGACTACGCGCTGTGGCAGCAGGAGACCGGCACCGAGGAGGCCGAGATCCGGTTCTGGCGCGACGCGCTCGCCGGGGCGCCGGAGGTGCTCGAACTGCCTGCCGACCGGCCGCGGCCCGACGTCGCCGGCCACGCCGGCACCACCATCCCGGTCGCCATCCCCGCGAGCGCGCACCAGGGCGTCGCCGCGCTGGCCCGCGAGACCGGGACCACCGTGTTCATGGTCCTGCAGGCCGCCGTCGCCGCGCTGCTCAGCAGGCTCGGCGCCGGCACCGACATCCCCATCGGCACCGTCGTCGCCGGGCGCAACGATGAGGCGCTCGGCGACCTGGTCGGGTTCTTCGTCAACTCGCTGGTGCTGCGCACCGACGTCTCCGGGGAGCCCACCTTCCGTGAGCTGCTCACCCGGGTCAGGCAGGCCGACCTGGCCGCCTACGCCCACGCCGAGGTGCCCTTCGAGCGGGTCGTCGAGGCGGTCAACCCCGAGCGGTCGATGGCCCACACACCGCTGTTCCAGGTGATGCTCAGCCTGATCAGCGAGGGGCTCCCGCGCCTGGACCTGCCGGGCCTGACCGCCGGGTTCGAGCCGCTGCGCGGCAGCGTCGCCAAGTACGACCTGGCGTTCGGCCTGCGCGAGCACCACGCGCAGGACGGCACCCCGGCCGGCATCGGCGGGTCGCTGGAGTACGCCACCGACCTGTTCGACGACGCAACCGCCGTCGCGCTCACCGAGCGGCTGGCCCGGCTCATCGACGCCGTGGCCGCCGACCCCGACCAGCGGATCGGGCAGGTGGACCTGCTGGCGGACCAGGAGCGCGAGCGCCTCGCGGCGGGCAACGCCACCGCCGCCCCGATCCCCGGCGAGACCTTCCAGGAGCTGTTCGAGGCCCAGGTGGCGCGCACGCCCGCCGCCCCCGCGCTGACCTACGGCGAGCTCACTCTGAGCTACGCCGAGCTGAACGAGCGGGCCAACCGGCTGGCGCACCTGCTGATGGAGCGCGGAGCCCCGCAGCAGTTCGTCGCGGTCGGCCTGCCGCCGAGCGTCGACGCCGTCGTCAGCCTGCTGGCGATCTTCAAGGCGGGCGCGGTCTACCTGCCCTTCGACCCCGAGCACCCGGCGGACCGCGTCAGCGCCGTCCTGAACAGCGCGCGGCCGACGCTGCTCATCGGCTCCTCGGCCTCCGCCGTCCCCATCCCCGGGGTCCAGGCGCCCTGGCTGGTGCTGGACCAGGACGACACCCGCGCCGCGCTGGCCCGTCAGCCGCACGGCGACCCGCCGGCCCGCCCCGAGCTGCGCCGCGACGGGCTGATGTACGTCATCTTCACCTCCGGCTCCACCGGCAGGCCCAAGGGCGCGATGGTGCACCAGCGCGGCATGGTCAACCACCTGTACGCCAAGATCGAGGAGCTGGGCATCGGCGCCGGGGACGCCGTCGTCCTCAACGCGCCGCTCACCTTCGACGTCTCGGTGTGGCAGATGCTCTCGGCGCTGCTGGCCGGCGGCCGCACCCACGTCGTCGACAAGGACGTCGCCCGCGACCCGCTGGAGCTGTTCGCCGAGGTCGAGCGCGCCGGGCTGACCATCGTGGAGGTCGTGCCGTCCTTCATGCGGGCCGGGCTCGACGCCTACGACTCGGGCATCCCGGCGGCGGCGATGCCGACGCTGCGATGGTTCATCGTCAACGGCGAGGTGCTCTCGCCGGAGATCTGCAAGCGGTGGCACGCCCGCTTCCCGCGGGCCGCGCTGGTCAACGCCTACGGCCTGACCGAGTGCTCCGACGACAACACCCACGCCTTCATCACCGGCGACGTCGACGCCCAGGTGGAGCACGGGCGGCTGCCGGTCGGGCGTCCGCTGCGCAACAACGTGCTGCACATCCTGGACGACGGCCTGCGGCCGGTCCCGCCCGGCCTGCCCGGCGACCTGTACATCGCCGGGACCGGCGTCGGCCTGGGCTACCTCGGCGAGCCCTCGCGGACCGCCACGCGCTACCTGCCCGACCCCTACGCCGCCGAGCCCGGCGCGCGCATGTACCGCACCGGCGACCGCGTGCGGCTGCGCGCCGACGACCAGCTCGACTTCCTGACCCGGGTGGACCACCAGGTCAAGATCCGCGGCAACCGCATCGAGCTGGGCGAGGTGGAGGCCGCGCTACGGGCCGCCCCCGGCGTCACCGACGCCGTCGTCATCGCCGACGAGCCGCAGGGCGGGCCCAAGCGCCTGCTCGGGTACGTCGTGACCCAGGATCCCGGCGCGTCCTCGGCCGCCCTGCGCGACCACCTGGCCGCGACCCTGCCCGACTACATGGTGCCCGCGGCGCTCGTCGTGCTCCCCGACCTGCCGCTCACCCCGAACGGGAAGATCGATCGCAAGGCGCTGCCCGACCCGTCCATCGCCGCCGGCGAGGCGACGGGACGCGCGCCGCGCAACGCCCGCGAGGAGATCCTCTGCCGCCTGTTCGCCGAGGTGGTCGGGGTGCCGTCGGTGTCGCTGGACGACGGGTTCTTCCAGCTCGGCGGCGACAGCATCATGTCGCTCCAGCTCGTCTCCCGCGCCCGCAAGGCCGGCCTGACCATCAGCGCCCGCGACGTGTTCCAGAACCAGACCGTGGAGGCCCTGGCGGCCGTCGCCAAGGAGACCCCGGGTGCGACGACCGGCGCCGCCCGCCACGCGGCGACCGGAGACCTGCCCGCCACCCCGATCATGCACTGGCTGCGCGAGCTGGGCGGGCCGAGCGACGGGTTCAACCAGGCGATGGTGCTCACCGTGCCGCCCGGCCTGGGCGAGCACCTGGAGGACGCCGTCCAGGCCCTGCTCGACCACCACGACGTGCTGCGCATGCGGTCCTCGGCCGGCGGGGACGGCGCGTCCCTGACCATCCCGCCCGCCGGCGCGGTCGCCGCTACCGACCGCGTCCGCAGGGTCGACGTCGCGGGCCTGGCCGAGGACCGGGTCCGCGCGGTGGTCGCCGAGGAGGGCGAGATCGCCCGCTCGTCGCTGTCGCCCGCCGCGGGGGCCATGGTGAACGCCGTCTGGTTCGACGCCGGACCCGGCCGCCCCGGCCTGCTGCTGCTCGTGCTGCACCACCTGGCCGTGGACGGCGTCTCCTGGCGCATCCTGGTCCCCGACCTCCAGGCGGCGTGGGAGGCCCTGGCCCGTGGTGGCAGGCCCGTCCTCGACCCGGTGCCCACGTCCTTCCGCCACTGGGCGCACACGCTGGCCACGCTGGCCCGCGACGCCAAGGCGGCCCCGTGGGACGCGCTGCCCGCCGCCGAGCCGCCGCTCGGCTCCCGCGAGCTCGACCCCCGCAAGGACGCCGCCGGGACGGCGCGCGAGCTGACGCTCACGCTGCCCGCCGCCGCCACCGAGCCGCTGCTGACCGCGGTGCCCGCCCTGTTCCACGCCTCGGTCAACGACGTGCTGCTCACCGGCCTCGCCATCGCCGCCGGCCAGTGGCGTGGCCGGGAGGAGCTGCTGGTGGACGTCGAGGCGCACGGCCGCGAGGAACTGGCCGAGGGCCTGGACCTGTCCAGGACGGTCGGCTGGTTCACCAGCATGTACCCGGTGCACCTGCGGAGCGGCCCGATCGACCGGCGGGCCGTCCTGGCCGGCGGCCCGGAGGTCGGCGACGCGCTCAGGCGGGTCAAGGAGACCCTGCGCGCCATCCCCGACAACGGCGTGGGCTTCGGGCTGTGGCGCTACCTCGGCGGCGAGCCCAGGGTGACCCCGGTCCCGCAGATCGCCTTCAACTACCTCGGCCGCTTCGGCGGCGGAGGCGGCGGCACCGGCGGGGACGGCACCGGCGCGTACTGGACGCCCGCGAGCGGCATGCCGACCCCGGTCGCCCGCGACCCGGAGATGCCCTCGGCGCACGCGATCGAGCTGGTCGCCACCGCCGTGGACCGCCCCGGGGGCACCGAGCTGTCGGTCACCTGGTGCTGGCCCGGCGAGCTGTTCACCGAGCGGGAGATCGGCGCCCTCGCCGAGGAGTGGTTCACCGCGCTGCGCGGCCTCGCCGCCCACGCCGACCGTCCGGACGCCGGAGGCTACACCCCCTCCGACCTGTCCCTGACCCTGACCCAGGACGAGATCGACAGCCTCGAAGAGGAGCTGATGGGGCAGTGAAGCGCGCAGCGTTCGAAGACGTCCTGCCTCTGGCGCCGATGCAGGAAGGGCTGCTGTTCCACGCCCTGGCCGAAGAGGACGGCGTCGACACCTACACCGTCCGGATGGTGCTGGAGATCGAGGGCCGCCTGGACCCCGGCGTCCTGCGCACGGCGGCCCGCGCGCTGCTGCGCCGCCACCCGAACCTGCGGGTGAGCTTCCGGCAGCGCAAGACCGGGCAGCCGATGCAGGTCGTGCACCGCGACGTGGAGCCGCCCTGGGAGCAGGCCGACCTGAGCGGCCTGCCCGCGAAGGAGCAGGAGGCCGAGCTGGCCCGCCTGTTCGAGGCCGAGCAGGGCCGCAGGTTCGACCTGGCGACCCCGCCCGCGCTCCGCTTCACCCTGGTGCGGCTGGACGACGAGCACCACCGGCTGATGGTGACCAACCATCACATCCTGTTCGACGGCTGGTCGCTGCCGATCCTGCTGCGCGAGCTGCTGGCCCTCTACCACTCCCGGGGCGACGCCTCGGCGCTGCCCCGGGTCACCCCCTTCCGCGAGTACCTGACCTGGCTGGCCGGGCAGGACGAGGCGGAGGCCGAGCGGGAGTGGCGGGCCGCGCTCGACGGGCTCACCGAGCCCACCCGGCTGTTCCCCGGCGCCGCCGAGCAGGTCCCCGAGCTGCCCGGACGGCTCATCCTGGACCTGCCCCGCGAGGTGGCGACGGACTTCACCGCCGCCGTGCGCGGCAGGGACGTCACCCCCAACACCCTGGTCCAGGGCCTGTGGGGCCTGCTGCTCGGGCGTCTCACCGGCCGCGACGACGTGGTGTTCGGCGCGGTCGTCTCCGGACGGCCGCCCGAGGTGCCCGGCATCGAGACCATGGTCGGGATGTTCATGAACACCGTCCCGGTCCGGGTGCGCCTGGACCAGGCCGAGTCGTTCACGGCCCTGCTCACCCGGCTGCAGGGCGAGCAGGCCGGGCTGCTGGCCCACCAGTCGGTGCGGCTCGGCCGCATCCACCGGATGACCGGGCTCGGCGAGCTGTTCGACACCGTGACCACCGTGGAGAACTACCCCGGCGGCTCGCCCGGCCGCGACGACGCCGAGATCCGCCTGGTCGGGGTCGGCGGGCGCGACTCCGCGCACTACCCGCTGCGCCTGATCGCCGGCATGGCCGGCGACCGGCTGCAGATGGAGCTGGAGTACCGCACCGACCTGGTGACCGACGGCGAGGTGCGCGCCCTGGGCGACTGGCTGGTCCACACGCTCACCGCGCTCGCCACCGCCCCCGACGCGCCGCTGCGGGAGGCCGGGCTGCCCGCGAGCCCGTCCCTCGCCGCGGCGGCCCCCGCTGGGTCCGCGAGCCCGTCCCTCACTGCGGCGGCCACCGCCGGGTCCGCGAGCTCGGCCGTTACCACGGCGGCCGCCGACGGCGCCGCGGGCGAGGCCGGTCCCGCTCGGACGCGCCGCCACCGCGGCGGCCCCCGGGAGGAGATCCTGCGCGGGCTGTTCGCCGAGATCCTCGGCGTGCCCGAAGTGGGCCCCGGCGACGACTTCTTCGCCCTCGGCGGCCAGTCGCTGACGGCCGTGCGCCTGCTCAGCAGGGTGCGCGCGGTGTTCGGCGCCGCCCTCCCCGTCCGGGCGATCTTCGAGTCGCCGACCGTGGCCGAGCTGTCCCGCCGGATCGAGACCGCCGAGCGGGCCGGGCCCCCGCTGACGCCCATGCCGCGCCCGGAACGCATCCCGCTGTCCTACGCCCAGCGGCGCCTGTGGTTCATGTCCCGCCTGGAAGGGCCGAGCGCCACCTACAACATCCCCGGCGCGCTGCGGCTGCGCGGCCCGCTCGACGTCGCGGCGCTGCGGCTCGCCCTGGACGACGTCACGGCGCGGCACGAGTCACTCCGCACCGTCTTCCCCGACCACGAGGGCGAGGCCGAGCAGCGGGTGCTGCCGCCGGAACTCGCCCACGTGCCACTGGAACAGGTGGACCTGGCCCCCGGCGAGCTGGACGAAGCGCTGCGGGCCGCGTGCGCGCACGCCATCGACCTGTCCCGCGAGCTGCCGCTGAAGGCGACGCTGTTCCGGCTGGCCCCGGAGGACCACTGCCTGCTCATCCTGCTGCACCACATCGCCGGCGACGGCTGGTCGATGGGGCCGCTGGCCAGGGACCTGTCCACCGCGTACGCGGCCAGGCTCCAGGGACGGCCGCCCGGCTGGGCGCCGCTGCCCGTGCAGTACGCCGACTACACCCTGTGGCAGCGGGACGCCGACCTCCCGCTCGGCCACTGGCTGGAGGCGCTGAAGGACCTGCCCGAGCGGCTGGAGCTGCCCACCGACCGCCCGAGACCGGCCAAGGCCACCTACCGCGGCGGCCAGGTGCCGATCGACTGGGACCCCGCCCTGCGCGACGGCGTCGCCGCGCTGGCCAGGCGGAGCGGCACCACGGTGTTCATGGTGCTGCAGGCCGCGCTCGCCGCGCTGCTGACCCGGCTCGGCGCCGGCACCGACATCCCGATCGGCACGCCGGAGGCCGGCCGCGCGGACGAGGCGCTGGACGACCTCGTCGGGTTCTTCGTCAACACCCTGGTTTTGCGCACCGACACCTCGGGCGACCCGGCCTTCCGCGACCTGCTCGACCGGGTGCGCGAGACCGACCTGTCGGCCTACGCCCACGCCGGGGTGCCGTTCGAGCGGCTGGTCGAGGCGGTCAACCCGGCCCGCTCGCTCGGCCACCACCCGCTGTTCCAGGTGATGCTCGCCATGCAGGACGACGCCGGGGACGGCGGCGACACCCCCGCGCTGGCCGGGCTCGCCGTCGGCGGCCAGGAGATCCGCACCGACGTCGCCAAGTTCGACCTGGCGTTCAGCCTCAACGCCGACCTGCGCGGCGTGCTGGAGTACGCCGCCGACCTGTTCGACCCCGAGAGCGCCCGGCTGCTCGCCGACCGGCTTGGTTGCCTGCTCCGCTCGGCCGTGGCCGACCCGGCCGCGCCGATCAGCGCGCTCGACGTGCTGCCGCCGGGCGAGGCCGCCCGGCTGGCGCGCTGGGGCGACGGCGGCCCCTGGGAGCCCGTGGCGAGCTTCCCCGCGCTGTTCGAGGAGCAGGTGCGCCGCACCCCCGGCGCCCCCGCCGTCGCCTTCGGCGCCGACCGGCTGACCTACGGCGAGCTGAACGCCGCCGCCAACCGCCTGGCCCACCTGCTGATCGCGCGCGGCGCCGGCCCCGAGGACGTCGTGGCGCTGAAGCTGCCCCCCTCGACCGGCCTGGTCGTCGCGGTGCTGGCGGTGCTGAAGGCCGGCGCGGCCTACCTCCCGGTGGACCCGGCCTACCCGGCCGAGCGGATCGCCGCGATGCTCGACGACGCCGCCCCCGCCCTGGTGCTGTCCGGGCCGCTCCCCGACGCCGCCGCCTTCCCCGGCCACGACCCCCGCGACGCCGACCGGGCGGCCCCGCTGCTGCCGTCGTCCCCGGCGTACGTCATCTCCACCTCCGGGTCGACCGGGCGTCCGAAGGGCGTGGTGGTCACCCACCGCGGCTTCGCCGCCCTGCGCGAGAACCAGGCCCGCGCCTACCCGGCGGGCCCCGGCGACCGGGTCCTGCAGTACGTCTCGCCCAGCTTCGACGTCTCGGTGGCCGAGCTGTGCTGCGCCCTGCTCACCGGCGCCTGCCTGACCGGGCCCGGCGGCGGGCTGACCGGCGAGGAACTGGCCGCCCTGATGCGGCGGGAAGGGGTCACCCACGCGTTCATCCCGCCGGCGGTGCTCGAAGGGCTGCCCCGGGACATCCCGTCCCTGCGCACCCTGGTCACCGGCGGCGAGACGCTGTCCGCCGGGGCGCGCGACTCCTGGTCGCGGGGACGCCGCCTGATCAACGAGTACGGCCCCTCCGAGGTCACCGTCGCCGCGACCGTCAGCGCGCCCCTCGCGGGACCCGCCCACCCGCCGATCGGCCGCCCGGTCCCCGGCGCCGCGGTGCACGTCCTGGACGCCGGGCTGCGGATGGTGGCGCCCGGCGTGGTGGGCGAGCTGTACGTGTCCGGCGTGGGGCTGGCGCGCGGCTATCTGCGCCGTCCCGGGCTGACCGCCGAACGCTTCGTCGCCGACCCGTTCCGGGGCGGGCGCATGTACCGCACCGGTGACGCGGTGCGGTGGCGGGCCGACGGGCAGCTGGAGTTCGTCGGCCGGGTGGACGACCAGGTCAAGGTGCGCGGCTTCCGCGTCGAGCCCGGCGAGATCGAGGCCGTGCTGACCCGCCATCCCGCCGTGGAGCGGGCCGCGGTCGTGGTGCGGGAGGACCGGCCGGGAGACCGGCGGATCGTCGCCTACGTCGTGGCCGGTCAGCTCCCCGCGGGGCTGCGCGACCACGTGGCCGAGGCCCTGCCCGCGCACATGGTTCCTGCGGCGTTCGTCCGGATGGACGCGCTGCCGCTGTCGCCCAACCGCAAGATCGACCGCCGGGCGCTGCCCGCCCCGGTGTACGAGGCCGGGACGGGACGGGCCCCGCTCGGCCCGCGCGAGCAGGTGGTGTGCGGGCTGTTCGCCGAGGTGCTCGGCGTCGCCGAGGTCGGCGTGGAGGACAACTTCTTCGAGCTGGGCGGGCACTCGCTGCTGGCCACGCAGCTCGTCGGCCGCGTCCGCGCGGTCCTGGGCGTCGAGCTGCGGGTCGCCGACGTCTTCGAGGGGCCGACCCCGGCCCGGCTGGCCGCGCGCTCCGGCGGCGGGGCCGGCGGCGCGTTCGACGTCGTCCTGCCGCTGCGCGAGGGCGGCGACCGATATCCGCTGTTCTGCGTGCACCCGCTGGCCGGCCTGGGCTGGCGGTACTCCGCGCTGCTGCGCCACCTCGACCCGGCGCACCCGGTGTACGCGCTCCAGGCCCGCGGCCTCGAAGGGCGCGACGAGCTGCCCGCCGACCTCGCCGAGCTGACCGCCGACTACGTCGCCCAGGTGCGCAAGGTCCAGCCCGCCGGCCCGTACCACCTGCTCGGCTGGTCGCTCGGCGGCAACTTCGCCCACGCTGTGGCAGCCCGGCTGCGCGAGGAGGGCGAGGAGGTCGGCCTGCTGGCCGTCCTGGACGCCTACCCGTCCCCGCCGGAGGAGAAGGACTACTCCGACCGCGCGGTGCTGCTCGCCGACATGTGCGAGCACTACGGCGAGGCCTACGGCGCCGAGCCGGTCGACATCGGCGCGATGAGCCCGGAGGAGATGCGGCGGCGCGTCATCACGCTGCTCGGGAGCAGCACGAGCGAGCTCGGCCACCTGGACGAGGCTCAGCGCGGCCACGCCCTGGAGGTCATGGTCAACAGCATCCGCATCACCAGCGGCCCGCCCCCCGTCCTGGACGGCGGCCTGCTGCTGGTGACCTCCGCCCGGCCGTCCTCGCCGCCGGAGTCCTGGCGTCCGTACACCGCCGGCGCCATCGAGGTGCGCGCCGTCGACGCCGAGCACCACCGCATGCTGGAGCCCGAGCCCGCCGCCCACATCGCCGCCCTCATCGCCGACCGCATCCCGCTGAGGGAGCACGCGGGGGTGTGACGGACGCGGCAACGGCGATGGCCACGGAGATTTCATCCCGTGGCCATCGCCGTTCGCCGCTGTTCTCCCGGGCTGATGCTAGGAACTCCTCAGCACCACCATCCCCCCAACGTGAGGATCCGAGGATGATCGCTTCAAGGGCCCTGCCGTCCGTGTTCGCCGTGGCCGCGTCCGTGCTGCTGATCAGTGGGAGCGCGCGGGCCGACGCGGAGGTGCCGTTACCGTCGGCGATCTTCCGCGCCACGCACAACAGCTACTCCGGTGACGTGGACGGCGCCAAGAAGTCCATCACCTACCAGCTCGACCACGGCGTCCGCTTCATCGAGCTCGACGTCCACGACAACGGGTACGCCACGGCCCACGACTACGCCATCGGCCACGACTCGCCCGGTGACCTGGTCGACCACTCGGGCAACCCGGCCTCCAACCTGCTGCGCGACTGGCTGACCGTGATCGACGCCTGGTCGCGGCAGCATCCCACCGCCGCCCCGATCGTCGTCATGCTCGACCTCAAAGACGACTTGACCGACAACCCCTCCTTCGCCGCCGGCAACCTGACCGCGCTCAACCAGGAGCTCGTCTCGGTGTTCGGGCCCCGGCTGTCGGCCGCCGAGGACTACCAGGCGAGCCCGCCGTCGGTGGACGCGCTGCGCGGCCGGGTGCTGGCTCTGCTGTCGGGCGACGGCAAGACCCGCGCGGAGTACAGGCGCGATCTCGGCGCCAACCCCGCGGTCGCGCTGAACGCGAACGGCCAGGTCGTCGAGGTGCACGACTCCGGCTCGGGCGTGCTGTGGTACTGGACCGGCCGGTACGACAACGGCCGGGTGAGCTGGCTGCGCCATGGGAGGTACGACACCGGCCAGACGCCCGCCGTCGCGCTGAACGACAACGGCGACCTGATCGAGGTCCACCAGTCGCCGAGCGCGACCACGCTGTGGTACCGCGTCGGGCATCTCGGCGCCGACGGCGAGATCAGCTGGTCGGCGAGCCACCAGTACGACAACGGCTTCCTGCCGACGGTCGCGTTCACCAGCCCGGCCGGCACGCAACTGCGCGAGATCCACCGCAGCCAGAGCAACAGCCAGAACTGGACGTGGAGCGGCGCGCTGAACACCGCCGCGTCCACGGTCGCGTGGAGCGGCAACGCCAAGACCTCCGACGCGCGCTTCGACAAGACCACCTCGGCCCGTGGCACGGCGAGGGTCCACGTGTGGACCGGGGCGGACGGCCCCACGCCGGCGCGGACGCTGCGCGTGGACACCGACCGGTTCACCGGCGACCGCGTCCGCTACCGGCAGACGGCCTTCGACGAGTACCAGAAGGGCGACGCCGCGGAGCTGCAGCAGGACGCCCTGTTCTATGCCGCACCGGCCACCGAGTCCGCCTTCATCACCTCCGCGCGGCAGGCGGGCCGGCTCGTGCGCGGATGGGACTTCGACTCGGCGGCCATGGCGACGACCCCCCTCGCCAACTATCCCGCGACCAACCACCCCTACGACGCCTGGTACGACGACCTCCTCACCCGGTCCGGCGCCGTCCAGTGATCCCTCCGGCCGCTCAGGCGAGGGCCAGGGCGTCGAAGAGGTCGTCGGTGTAGAAGTCGTCGATCTCGCAGGCGCCGGACAGGGTGGAGAAGTAGTGGTCCACCAGGTCCTGGCGGCCGGCGATGGCGCGCAGCATGGTGACCCGTTCCGGCTGGATCTCCAGTTCGGCGGCCCTCAGCGTGCCGTGGTAGACGCCCGTGAAGTGCTCGTCGCGGTCCTCGCCGAACCGCGCCAGCGCGGCGTCCAGCCGCACCGGGTCGCCGAGGTCGGCGCCGATCCGGTCCACCAGCATCTGCACCTGGAGGAAGGCGTCGGTGATGCCGCTGTTGCCGATCGAGTCCTTGTGGTAGCCCGCGTCCCCCAGCAGCACCCACCCGGGGCCGGCCGCCTGGCGGAAGAAGTTGCGCTGGTCGCCGGTCCCGTACAGCCGCTCCGCCCGGGTGGCCGAGCGCATCCGCTCGTGCACCTCGGGCGCGGTCGTGCGGACGCTGTCCAGGTAGGCCGTCATGGCGTCCCCGCGGATGCGCTCGAACTCCGCCTGCGGGAAGTACGCCCCGACCAGCGTGCGCCCGTCGTTGGTGGGCACCGTGCCGACCAGGCGGCGGGGCCGCTGGTACACCTCGAACGTGGCCGGCAGGTCCTC
This sequence comes from Sphaerisporangium sp. NPDC004334, assembly GCF_053602655.1. NCBI lineage: Bacteria > Bacillati > Actinomycetota > Actinomycetes > Streptosporangiales > Streptosporangiaceae > Sphaerisporangium > Sphaerisporangium sp. NPDC004334. The sequence continues at coordinate 108,300 of NZ_JBSGDZ010000021.1, read as the reverse complement.
GAAGTAGCTGAAGTACACACACGACCTCGGGGCGTCCTCCACCATCGTGCGCGCGCCGGTCAGCGCCGCGACCGTGGAGCGCATGCCGTCGGCGCCGACGACCAGCCTCGCCCGCTCCTCGAACCGGCCCTGCGCCGTCTTGACCCGCACGCCGGCGACGCGGTCGCCGTCGGACAGCAGCCCCTCCACCTGGCATCCCTGCCGGAACTCCACCCCGGCGGCGACGGCGGCGTCGGCCAGGACCGGGTCCAGGCGGTGACGGCGCGGCGCGTAGGCCGTGCGGTAGCCGTCCACCCCCCACGAGCAGCCTTCCAGCCGCACGTCCTCCACCTGGTACACGATGCCGTCGATGGGCGGGCAGCCGGTCGCCACCACGGCGTCCAGCACGCCCCACTGGCCGAGCTTGGCCACGCCCGGCTGGTGGAGGTAGTGCGTGGACAGCTTGTCGCGGGGGAAGCGGGCCTTGTCCAGCAGCAGCACCCGGTACCCGGCCCGCGCCAGCAGCATGGCGGCCGGCGACCCCGCGCAGCGGGCGCCGACCACGATCACGTCGTACATGCCCCGCCCCTCTGGTTCGGCCGGGCGATGACGGGCAGGTTCTTCGGCCCCCACATGCCCCGCTCGTGGTAACCGATCTCCGCGCCGCGGTCCACCTCCAGCGAGGGGAAGCGGCGCAGCAGCGCCTCCAGCGCGATCCTGGCCTCCAGGCGGGCCAGCGGCGCGCCGATGCAGAAGTGGATGCCGTGGCTGAAGGCCAGGTGCGGGTTCGGGTCGCGGCGGATGTCGAAGCGCCCCGGGTCGTCGATGCGGCGCTCGTCGTGGTTGGCCGACATCAGCCACGGCGTGACCACGCGGTTCTCCGGGATGGTCACCCCGCCGAGCTCCACCTCCGCGGCGGTGATCCTGCTGGCGGTGGTGAAGGGCGCGCGGTAGCGCAGCACCTCCTCGATCGCCGGGGGGATCAGCGCGGCGTCGCGCCGGACGGCGGCCATCGCCTCCGGGTGGGCGTCCAGGCACAGCACGGAGCTGCCCAGCAGCAGCGTCGTGGTGACGCTGCCCGCCATGAACACGATGTCGGCGAACTTGACGACCTCGTCCTCCGAGAGCCGCTCGCCGTCCACCTCGGCGGTGCACAGCGCGCTGATCAGGTCGTCCCTGGGGTGCAGGCGCCGGTCGCGGCAGTGCTGGAGCAGGTAGTCGGCCATGTCCTTGGTGACCTGTTCGAGCAGGTCGGCGTACTCGGGCGACTCGGAGGTGATGCCCTCGCGGGCGGTCATGCTCTGCGCGTTCAGCATGCGGTTGATCCACGTGCGGAACAGGTGCCGGTCGGAGGCCGGCACGCCGAGCAGCTCGGAGATCACGATCACCGGGAGCGGGAAGGTCAGCGCGTCGACCAGGTCGAACTCCTCCGCCGTCACCTCCTCCAGCAGCTCATCGGCCAGGGAGGCGATGCGGGGCGCGAGCGCGCCGACCGTCCGGGGGGTGAACGCCTTGCTGACCAGGCGGCGCAGCTTGGTGTGCCCGGGCGGGTCCATCGAGTTGATGTTCCCCTGGCTGATCTCGGCCAGCTCGGGGTTGATGCGACTGATGTCGTTGGAGAAGGCGGCGTGGTCGGTCAGCACGCGCTCCACGTCCGCGTAGCGGAAGACGTGGTAGGCGCCGTCGCCCTCGCGCCACACGGGATGGTGGTCCCGCATGCGCGCCATCCAGTCGAACAGCTCGGTTCCGCCGTCCGCGAGCGGAACGGCGTCGATCATGACCTCGGTCATTTGGCGGACTCCATTCTGTCGTCCCCGCCGAATATGCCCGAGCCGCTTATCACCTGGATATCGGGAATCCGTTTGATATCGGGCTGATAACCGGTGGCCATAGTTTGTGCCAATGGATGTTCTCGGTGTGCTCGGTGGGATGGGTCCGCTCGCCTCGGCCGAGTTTCTGAAGACGCTCTACCACGCCAATCTCCGCTCCCGCGAACAGGACATGCCCCGGGTGCTCGTGGACTCCGACCCCGGCTTTCCCGACCGCACCGAGGCCGTGGACGGCCCGGGCGCGCAGGAGATCGCCCGCCGCCTCGACGCCCGGCTGGGCGACCTGCTCGCGCGCGGCGCCGACCGGCTCGTCATGGCCTGCTTCACCGCCCACCACTTCCTCCCGCTGGTCGACCCGCTGCTCCGGGCGCGGCTGACCTCCCTGGTGGACCTGACGATCGAGGAGCTGGACCGCGCCGAGGGCAGGTTCCTGCTGCTGTGCACCGAGGGGACGCGGCGGGCGCGCATCTTCCAGAGCGCACCGCTGTGGGACCGCGTCGCCGGCCGGGTGGCCCTGCTCGGAGAGCGGGACCAGGAGCTGGTGCACCGCATGGTGTACCGGATGAAGCGCAACGGCGCGCTGCCCGACGTCGCGCCGGCCGTCGACCGCCTGCGCGCCCGCTACGGCTGCACGGGCGTCGTCCTCGGCTGCACCGAGTTCCACCTGGTGTCAGGCGGGCTCGCAGCTCTGCTCGGCGAGGCGAACGTGGTCGACGCGCTGCGCGCGTTCGCCCGGACCCTCCAGGCCCCCTACCGAAAGGACCTCCAGCATGCCGGATGAGAAGCTCGGCCCGCCCCCCTTCGGCGTGCTGCCCGGAGCCGTCGTGCGCCGCGTGCTGGCCGGCCGGGAGAAGCAGGTGGTCGAACTGGTCGAGGAGGCCTACCGCCTCCACGGCGAGGGCCGCACCGTCAACCCGCCGTCGTACTTCCTGCGCTTCCCCGACCGGCCCACCGGGCGGATCATCGCGCTGCCCGCCTCCGTGGGCGGGCAGGACGCCGTCGACGGGCTCAAGTGGATCTCCAGCTTCCCCGCGAACGTGGCACGCGGCATCCCGCGCGCCTCCGGCGTGCTCATCCTCAACGACCCCGAGACCGGCTACCCGTACGCCTGCCTGGAGGCCTCCCTCATCAGCGCGGCGCGCACCGCGGCCTCGGCCGTCCTGGCGGCCGACCGTCTCACGCGCGGAGGGCGGCGCCCGGTACGCGCCGGGTTCTTCGGCACCGGGCTGATCGCCCGCACCATCCACTCCTACTTCGCCGCCACCGGCTGGAGCTTCGACAGTGTCGGCGTGCACGACCTGGTGCCCGAGCGCGCCGCCGGTTTCGCGGCCGACCTGGCCGCCGCCGGCCAGGACGCCGTGGTGCACGACCGTCCCGAGGACCTGCTCCGCGCCTGCGACCTGGTGGTGTTCGCCACCGTCGCCGGCACGCCGCACGTGACCGACCCCGCCCTGCTGGCCCACAACCCGCTCGTCCTGCACGTGTCGCTCCGCGACCTCGCGCCCGAGATCGTCAAGGACGCCGCCAACGTCGTGGACGACGTCGACCACTGCCTGCGCGCCGGCACCTCCCTGGACCTGGCCCAGCAGCTGACCGGCGGGCGGGACTTCGTGGACGGGACCCTCTACGACGTCATGACCGGCGCGGTGACGGTCCGCCGCGACCGGCCGCTGATCTTCTCGCCGTTCGGGCTGGGCGTGCTCGACCTCGCAGTCGGGCGGTTCGTCCACCAGGCCGCCGGTCACTCCGGCGACCTGTCCGTCGTGCCCGACTTCTTTGTGTGAAACCGGCCTTGTGTGAAACCGGCTCTGTGCCAAATCGGGCGAATATCGCCCGCATAAACCGGCTCAATACGCTTCACGAGTCGCTCCGCCGCTGTTCTTAGGAGAGTCAGTTGACAGTTCTGGCAACGGCCGAAAGCGCCACCGGGGGTCTCCGGCTGAGCGCCACGGACGCCGACGAATTGGTGACCATCGCCCGGACGGTGATCCGTCAGGTCCCGGGCGGCCGCATCGACGACGCGGAGATGATCGCCGCCTGCCGCCGGGCGTCCATGCTGATGCCCGCCTCCCTCCGCGGGATGCTGCGCGGCTTCCTGCGCGAGTCCGGGGAGCGCGGCGCCGCGATCATCCACAACCTGCCCATCGATGAGGCGTCGCTGCCCTGCACGCCCGGGACCAGCACCTCGGTGCAGCGGTTCGGCACCGTTCCCGCCCTGCTCCTCATGCTGATCGCCGCCGAGCTGGGCGAGCCCGTGGCCTTCCGCGCCGAGAAGTCCGGCGCCCTGGTACAGGACGTCGTGCCGGTGCGCGGCAAGGAGGAGTTCCAGGGCAACGCCGGTTCGGTGCTGCTCAGCTTCCACAACGAGAACGCCTTCCACCCCTACCGGCCGGACTTCGTCATGCTCCTGTGCCTGCGCGCCGACCGCGACCGGGTCGCCGGCCTGCGCACGGCGAGCATCCGGGAGATCATGCCGCTGCTCAGCCCGGCGGCCAGGACGGCGCTGAGCAGCCCCGACTTCGTGACGGCCGCGCCGCCCTCGTTCGGCACCGGCCAGAGCACCGCTCCCCATGCGGTGCTGTCGGGCGCGCCGGAGGACCCCGACATCCGCGTCGACTTCGCCGCGACCAAGGCCCTCAGCCCCGAGGCCGAGCGGGCGCTGGCCGAGATGGGGGAGCTGTGCGAGCGGGTCGCCCACACCGTCGTCCTCAACCCCGGCGACCTGGCGATCGTCGACAACCGGGTCACCATGCACGGGCGAACCGCGTTCCGCCCCCGCTACGACGGCGCCGACCGCTGGCTCCAGCGCACCTTCGTCCTGCGTGATTTCCGCCGCTCCCGCATAGACCGCCCCAACGACGGCCACATCATCGCCTGACCCCCTCCACTCCACACGGCCCGTCTCCGCGCACCGGCGACGGGCCGTTCCATGTCCCGGGACCCTCTGTCGTGACGGAGGGATCCGCAGAGGGGACGGTGGGTGAGGATGGGGGGTTGTCAGGAAATGTTGGTGAAATTTCTTGGGAGGGGATTCGGGGCTGGGGCGGGGTGGTCGAGGGTGAAATCCGTGTCGCCCGGAATCGGGGGCTGAGCTGCCGGGGGGCGGGTGGCGCGTGGCGGTGCACGGCGGGCGCGGCGGCGTCCGCAGGCCCGGCCGGGGAGGGGGATCCACCGTTTTCCGCGTCCCACAATCGAGCCGGGAGGGCGTGAGGGCCGTTCTAGAGGGGGTAAGGCAGAACGGCCCTGTCATCTCGCCGCCGTTCGCGGCGGGCTGACCAGACAAGCCAATGGAGGATCACGGTGACGCCCACCAACCCTGACAAGCCGCACAAGATCGGATCAGGCGGGCCGCGCTGGCGCCTCTCAGGACCGTCCGTCCTCGCCGCCGCCGTCATGCTCGTGACGTCGGGAGGCGTCGGGATGGCCGCCGCTTCGGCCGCGTCCCCCACGCCGCCTCCCTCCGAGACCCCCAGCCCCACCCCCACGCTCACCGACACCCCGACCGTGCCGCCCACGGACGTCCCCACCGGCACCCCGTCGCCCGCCGTCCCTCCGCCTCCGGCCGAGACGCCGACCGTCTCCGTGCCGCACGTGGCCCCGTGGGCGTTCGTCGGCACCCTGCACGGCGAGTTCGTCATCCCGTCCAAGGACCGCTGCACCACCGTCACCCTGCTCACCCAGACCGGCCGGGCGACCTCCGTGTCCGAGGACGCGATCACCGTGCGCAGCCAGGACGGCTACGAGAAGGCGTACTCGATCATCGACGCCACCCGCGTCGTCTCCGGCCGTCGCGGCGACAGCGTGATCAAGCAGGGCGACTGGGTGGCGCTGACCGCCGTGCCGCAGGGCGACGACACCACCCCCGTCCCGCCGAGCCCGACCCCCACGCCCGAAGGTTCCGTGACCCCCACTCCGGAGGGTTCGGTCACGCCCACCCCGGAGGGCTCCGTCACTCCCACTCCGGAGGGCTCGGTCACGCCCGCCCCTGAAGGCTCGGTGACGCCCACGCCCGAGGGTTCCGTTACTCCCACGCCCGAAGGAACGGTGACGCCCGCGCCCGAGGGGCAGAGCGAGACGGTCGCGCCTCAGGGGGAGACCGCGACCGCCGCTCCCGAGCTGTCCGCGACGGCCGGGTACATCGTGGACCTCTCGCGCCCGAACAAGAGGTACTGGCCGGGCAAGGGCTGGAAGCCCAGCACTTACTGGTGGCCGGGCCAGGCCAAGTGGCGTGCTCCCGCGTCCTGCCCCACGCCGACTCCGACCGAGACGCCGACCGAGACCCCGACCCCCACGCCGACCGTGACCCCGACGACCGAGCCGACCCTGCCCACCGAGACCCCGACGGCCGACCCGACGGCCGATCCGACGGTGACCCAGACGGTGACCGTCACCCCGACCCCCTGAGCCGTTCACACTGACGGGCGTCCGCGTTCGCGTTCGCTGAGCGGTTCACACTGACGGGCGTCCGCCCCCGCGGCCGCGGCACGACCTCCGTGCCGCGGCCGTTCCACGCCCGCCCCGCTGAGCCGGTGGGCCGATGCGCCGCCCGTCGGCCCGGTCGAACAGGAAGAGCCGGTCCGCCCGACGTCACGGGTGTGCCGGACGGCGGGCCGGCTGGACGGATGAGCCGATCGGGCCGATGTCATGGGTGGGCCGTCCGGTGGGCCGGCTGAACGAATGGGCCTGGTACCGATGCCACCCGGTGGGCCGGTTGAGTCGGGGGTCCGCCGGGCTGCGGTGGCGGCTGGTCAGTCGCAGCAGCAGTCGCCGTCGTTCTCGTCGGTGGTGTTCTGGCAGGCGGTGACCTCGTCCGAGGGGGCGTCGGTCGTGGTGACGTCGGCGGACTTCGCCTTCTTGCCCTTCCCCGCCGGGCCGGGGTTGATGATGATGACCTTCAGGTGGATGTTGCACACCTTGGCGTTCTTGCACAGCGCGTTCTGGATGCCGGTCGCACCGCTCAGGGTCTCGGCCGAGGTGTGCTGGATGCCCTTGTTGACGGTGGGGCTGCCCACCTCGATGATGCTCTGGTTCCGCGTGCCGTTCCCGGCCTTCAGGACGGCGGGCACGGAGTCGTCGCCGTCGCCGTCGCCGCGCGGGTGACCGCCTCTGGTCCCGTGGGCGAGCGTGCCGCCGCCGGACCGGCCGGGCCCGTGCGCCCGTGCGCGGCCTCGCCCCCCGGTCGCCGGCCGCGCGTGCTCGCGGATCTGTGCGTGTGTACGGGTGTGGTGGGGCCTGCTTGCCGTCCGGCCAGCGCCGGTGTCGGCCGTCGCGGCGGGCGAGGTGACGATCAGGGGCATCGGGGCGGAGGCGCCCGCAAGCAGCCACATGGCGAGGTGGCCTGCCATGCGGACTCGGCCGCGGTGCCGACGCGTCATCTTCCGCCCCCTGATGCCTCACCCGGAAGCCGGGCGGCCAGGTCTCGATCAGGACCGGCCCGGTCAGCGTAACTCCGGGCGGCACGGCGGGCGGGTCCGCCGCGAACGGCGCGAGCGGGTCATTGCCGGGTCATTGCCTTGGGCGGTGCCAAGCGCGGTGCGTGGCGCGGTTTCGCTGCTTGATGACGCAGACGCGGTGGTGCGTGCACAGAGCCGTCTGCGTGCGCGAGTATCCGCCGGTGATGGTGTTGGTCACCTGCTGCTGGCCGCGGACCACCGTAGGGCTGTAGATGGCGGCGTAGGTGTTGTTGCGCCGGCCGTTGCCCGCCGTCATGTGGATCGGCCCCCGGTCGCCGCCCCTGAGCACAGCGGCGCCGCCACGGGGCGCGGCCGTCGCCTCGGCTTCGGCGGCCGGAGGCGCGGCGACCGCGATCAGCGCGCCGGCCAGGGCACCCAGCAGCACCACCGCCGACACGCGGACGCGGCCGAGGACGGGGACGCGGGCGGGGGCATGGTCCGGCGGGCCGCTCGTTCCGGCGGGCCGGCTCTGCGTGCGGTGAAGGGCCATCGGGCGCACCTGCCTCTCCAGGTCCGTCCGGCGGCGGGCGTTCCCTCCGGCCGGACATCGGCGACGTCAGGCTCCCTACCCCGTCACCGGCCACGCGCTGTGCCGGAATGCTCACGACACGTGTGTCTTTGGACGCTCTTTGTCGCCGTCGCGATGGGTGGCGACGGCGTTGGGCGGGCCTGTACGCGACCATCGGCACGGTCACCCGGCGGGCATCCGCGGGCGGCGGGAACACCGGACCGGCCGGAAGGAGTTCGGCTGGGTGGACGACTGAGACGCGGGGAGCGTGAACGGTGATGGGACGGACCACGACGAGGTTGACGGCCGCCGCGGCGGTGGCGGCGGCGGGCTGGGCGCTGCGGGACGTCCCGGCGGAGCTCGGCGCCCGCCCACTGCGCTCCGGCGCGCGCCGCGCCGCCCGCATGCGCGCCTCGGCGCGGTTCGCGGACGGCGTCTTCGTCAACCCGATGCCCGAACCGACGAAGGTGCCGGGCGGGCCGCCGCCGGGCATGCTCCGCGAGCTGCTCACCGGCGCCGAGCGGCGCCGTCCGCCGGGGGAGGTGCCGCTTCTGACCCCGTCGGCCGAGCCGCCCACCCCCGACGGGCTGCGGGTCGTCTGGTACGGCCACGCTTCGACGCTGGTCGAGATCGAGGGACGGCGGGTCCTGTTCGACCCGGTGTGGAGCAGGCGGGTCTCGCCCTCCCAGCTCGTGGGACCGAAGCGGCTGCACCCGGCGCCGGTCGGCCTGGGCTCGCTCCCGTCCCTCGACGCGATCGCCATCTCGCACGACCACTACGACCACCTCGACCTGGCGACCGTTCGCGTGCTGGCCCGCACGAGCACCGCGCCCTTCCTCGTGCCCCTGGGCATCGGCGCCCACCTGGAGAAGTGGGGGGTGCCGTCCGACCGCGTCGTCGAGCTCGACTGGGACGAGGAGGCCGAGGTGGCCGGGCTGCGGTTCACCGCGACGGCGGCCCGGCACTTCTCCGGGCGGACCTTCCGCCGCGACGAGACGCTGTGGGGCTCGTGGGCGATCGCCGGGGAGCGCCGCAAGGTCTTCTACGCCGGCGACTCCGGGTACTTCCAGGGGTATGCCGGCATCGGCGCCCAGCACGGCCCGTTCGACCTCACGCTGATGCCGATCGGCGCCTACAGCCCCGCATGGCCCGACATTCACATGAACCCCGAGGAGGCGGTGAACGCCCACATCGACCTCGGCGGCGGGCTGCTGCTTCCCGTGCACTGGGCGACGTTCACGCTGGCCCTGCACCCGTGGGCGGAGCCCGTCGAGCGGCTGTGGCGGGAGGCCAAGGCCCGTGACGTCCGCATCGTGGCGCCCCGGCCCGGTGAGACCGTCGACGTCGACGCCGCGCCGGCGGTGGACGGCTGGTGGGAGACCCTGATAAGGCGGTGATGTGGACCTCTCCCAGGCGGTGAGCGAGCTGTACGGCGGCGCGCCGGAAGACTTCGTCGAGACGCGCAAGCGGCTGGCGGCCGAGGCCAAGAAGGCCGGGGACGCCGGCCTGGCCAAGAGCATCGGCGCGCTGCGGCGCCCCACGGTGTCCGCGTGGGCGGTGAACCGGCTGGCCCGTGACGCCCCCGACGAGCTGGACGAGCTGCTCGACCTGGGCGCCGACCTGCGCGCGGCCTGGGGGCAGGGCGGGCAGATCGGCGAGTTGGACCAGCGGCGCGGTGAGCTGGTCGCCCGCCTGGCCCGCACCGTCGACGCGCTGGCCGAGCAGGCGGGCCGTCCGCTGCGCGAGGGGGCCGCGCGCGAGATCGAGGACACCCTGCACGCCGCGACGATGGACGCGGCGGTGGCCGAGGAGGTCCGGCACGGCCGGCTGGCCCAGCCGCGCAGACACGTCGGCTTCGGGCCGGCCGACGACCTGTCCGCGCTTCTGGGGAGCTCCGCCGCCGGCGCCGCGCCGGCCGGAACGGACCGGCGCGAGGGCGGCCCCTCCGCGCCGGCCGGTGGGCGCGCCGCCAAGGGCGCCCCGGCCGCCAAGGGCGATCGGGCCCAGCGGGCGGCCGAGGCGGCCAAGGCCCGCGAGGAGGCCGAGAAGCGGGAGGAAGAGGAGCGGCGCCGCCGGCGGGAAGAGCGCGCGGCGGCGGCCGAGGCCCAGGCCGCGCAGGCCGCGAGCGCCCTCGCCGAATGGGAGGCGGAGGCCGGTGAGGCCGAGCGGGCTCACGCGGCCGCCGCCGAGGAGGCCGACCGGCTGCGCCGCGAGCTCGCCGCGGCCCTCGAACGCCAGGAGGCGGCCACCAAGCGGCTCAACATGGCCGAGCGCGAACGCGACCGCGCCACCCGCCGAGCCGCCGAGGCCCGCCGCCGCGCTCGGCAGGCCCAGGCCGACCTGGAGCCCTGATGCCCGGCGCCGCGCTCGGCAGGCCCAGGCCGACCTGGAGCTCTGATGCCCGGCGTCGCGCTCGGCAGGCCCAGTCCGCCCTGGAGTTCTGACGCCCGCCGCCGGGCCTGGTAGGCGTAGGCCGATCTGGAGCTTTGGCGCGATGCCCGCGGACCCGCACCGGGGCGCCGTTCTCCGCCCGGTGTGCGCTGGAGGCGGCTCGCGCCGGGCCGCAGGCCGTACGGTGGCGATGCCGGCGCCGCCGTACGGTGCCCGGCCCGGCGGATGTTCCTCGCGCTTGTCCGCCCTCGCGGCGTCGCACTACCTTGCCGGTGTGGATCTGTTCTCACTCTCTTGGGCGGCGTTGCGCACGGCGGTCGCCGAACTCCCGGACGAGGACTTCGCCCGGCCGTCCGGCTGTACCGGCTGGCTCGTGCGTGACCTGGTGTGCCATTTGGTGATCGACGCCCAGGACGTCCTGATCACCCTCGTGACCCCCTCCGATGCCGAACCCACTCGCGACGCGGTGACCTACTGGGAGGTCGCCGGTACGCCGCCCACCGGCGACGACCCGCTCGACGCGCTGACCGTCCGGCTGGCCGCCGCCTACGAGGAGCCCAGGCTGCTGAAGTTCCACCTGGACGACGTCGGCTCCGCCGCCGGCCGCGCCGCCGAGCTGGCCGACCCGGCTCTGCGGGTCGGTACCCGCGGCGAAGTCCTCACCGCCGGCGACTACCTGTCCGCGTACGTCCTGGAGTGGACGCTGCACCACCTGGACCTGGTCGCGCACATCCCGGAGGCGGCGGAACCGCCCGCCGGGGGGCTCGCCCGGTCCCGCGCGATGCTGGAGGCGATCGCCGGGACCGCGTTCCCCGCGTCATTCTCCGACAAAGACGCGCTGCTCATCGGCACGGGACGGCGAGCACCGGCCGACGCGGAGCAGGCCTGGCTGGGTGAGCTGGCCGCGAGGCTCCCGTTCGTCCTCGGGTGATCGGCCGCACGCCGCCACCCGGAGGACGATGCTCCGCCACCGGGAGGATGGTGCTCCGCCACCGGGGAGCGGGGGTCTACGAGGATTCGCCAAGGGTCTTGTAGAGCTCTTTGCACCGGGGCGTGCGAGTGTCGCCGGGCGCGCACAGCTCGACGACCATCGAGAAGTCGACGCTGTGTCGCCGGCCCGCGGAGGTGTAGGTGAGCCGCACGCCCTCGGCGCGCGCGGTGGCGTCGCCGGTCTTGCCGTACTGCAGGCCGAGTTCGGTGCGGAGCGTCTGGTCGCCGTCCTTGCCGCAGACGGTGGTGATGGCGGGAGGGCGGGCCGGGAATCCCACCTTGGTCAGGGGCTGGTCGACGTTGCCGAGCATCGGCGTGGTCCGGCTCTGCGGCCGGGCCGAGACGGCCTGCAGGCGGATGCCTCCGGACGGCTTGAGCAGCTCGGCCTTGTCGATGGTGACCGATCCGGGCCGGTCCAGGCACACCACCCAGCTGCCCAGCGAATAGGCCTTTCCCGTGGTCGTGTCGGGCAGGGTGGCGGTGAAGGTGACGTCCTGGTCGATGTAGAGCAGCGCGCTCTCACTCGCGCAGCCGGCGGTGGCCACGACGATGGTCATCGCGGCCGCCCAGGCGGCACGAGTGAGAGCGCGCATGGCTACCTCATCCTTCGGTCGAATGCCGTGATCAGTACTTGTGCGCCTCGACGATGCGCGAGTGACCGTCGACCCACCCGTAGCTCGTGTTGCCGCACAGCCAGGACTTCTTGGACACCGTCCAGCTGATGCTGGAGGAGGAGTTGAAACCCGACTGCGCGGTGACGTTGACCACGCCCAGGTCGACACCGCCGCTGACAGTGGCATTCTTACCGCGAGTCTTGGTGTAGGTGCCACCGCTGTAGGACGTGCACTTGCGGGTGTCCCGGAAGATCACCGGCTTGGCCTTGGTGAACTTGCTCAGCAGGCTGTGCACGCCGATCGGCCTGCGCTCGGTGGGACCGGTGATCTTCGTCCCGTGGTAACAGACCCGCGTGTAGTCGCGATAGTTGACCTTGTTGTAGGCCCACACGCTGATGAGGCCGCCGCGCTCGGCGCTGGCCGCCAGGTCCACCTTGAGCGAGCCGCCTCCCGACCACTGGCCGGCCGTGTTCTTGAACCCGATCCCCAGCTGGTGATCGACCCCGTGCGACTGGTTGATCTTGGCTTTGGCGCCGCTCCAGCCGTGGGCCTCCATGAAGCGTTCCTGGCGGCCGGTGAACTTGGCGCGCGCCTCGGTGATGCATCCGGCCGCGGCGGCGGCCATCCCGTACTGGGCGGCCGCCGTGGTGAAGACGTCCGAGCGGGGCTCCACGGCCACGGCCGACGCCTGGGCGCCTGCCGCGGCGCCGAGACTGTCGTCCTGCCACTCCGGCTCGGTCGAGGGGTCGGGGTCGGGCTGGATCTCGGTGTCCGGGTCGATCTCCTCACCCTCGGGACCCGGGTCGATCCACTCGGCGGGGGTGTCGGCGCGGTTCTCCGCCACGCGGGCGTTGCCGCCCAGGTCGATGGCGAGGGTGGCCGGGCCGCTGTTCTCGGCGACATCGGCCGGGGCGGTCGACCACAGCGGGATGACCGTGGCGGACGCGGTGGACACACCGCCGGCCGGTGTCGCGGCGGGCCGGGTGGCGGTGTAGTGCCAGCGCACCTCACGGGTGGCGTCGGCGATCGCCAGCTGCACGTCCACCGAGCCGTCGTCGGCCACGTAGTCCGCCGGCAACGCGTCGGGGTCGACGTCGATGATGAAGCGGCCCGCGGAGTCGGCCTTGGCCACGCCGATGGTGTGGAGGGGGACCTCGGCGCCGTCGGCCAGGCCGTCGAGGATCTCCTCCCTGGGCCAGGCGTTGGCCACGACGTCGGCCCCGGGAACGGCTTGGCCGTCGATGGCGGCCAGGCCGGTGACCGCGCTCTCGGGGATCGTTCCGTCGGGGTTGGTCGGCGGGGTGTAGTCGACGATCAGTTTGGGTCCCTTGGCCGGGTCGCCGTTCTCGGCGGATCGGAACATGCGCCAGTTCGTCGTGTCGCCCTCGTTGGCGGCGCGCAGCTGGAGCCCCTGGTCGGCGGCGCCGTCGGCCCAGGCTTGCACGATGTCCTCGATGGAGTAGTACAGCTCGGCCTCGGCGCAGTCGGGTTCCCCGGCCGCGCGGGCCAGCGTGACGGCGCCCGTCGTAGTGGTGGCCGGCTGCGCGCTCAGCTGGAGGGACGACGGGGTCCAGGCGGCGGTGACCCGGCGCACCTGGATGCCGGAGCCGACGGTGGTGCCGCAGGCGTTGGACTTGTAGTTCCACAGCCGTAGATCGGCGTTGTTGATCACCGCGCCGGCCAGCCGGGTGGTGCCGAACTTCAGGTACGTACGGGCCGTCTTGGCGCCGGAGCCGAACTTGCCCGCATGCAGCCAGGTGGAGGCGTTCTGCGCGGTCGGGTAGTCGGTGGAGACGAAGGTGTCGGTCTGCAGCGCCAGCGTCGTCCACGGGTCCACCGTGACCGGGTATCGCACGGCCGGGTCGGCCAGGAAGCCCGCGTCGGGCTTGAGCACCAGCACGGGGCCGCCCTTGCCGTGTTCGACGGCGGTGGCCACCTGCGCGCGCCGCCCGGCGTCCGGGGACCGCTCGGCGGCCGCGTCCCACATCTGCGGCCGCGGGGCGGAGGCCACCAGGTCGCCGCCGGCGGAGTCGGTCAGCCTCAGCCGGCCGGCGGCGTCCTCGCCGAACTCCAGGCCCGACAGGGCCAGCGGCATACGGATCTCCAGCGGCTCGCTGGGGCGCTCGCGCAGCACCAGGTCGTGGGCCATGCCGGTCGGCAGGGCGGTCACCACCAGATCGCCGCCTGGGACGACATCGCGGTAGGTCGCCACGTTGCCGGCCACCACGGGCCGAGGCAGGGCCTTGGCCCACCGCACGCCGAAGCTGCGGCCCTTGCCGCGGCTGAGCTTCGCCGCGGGCCCGTCACCGCCGGTGGAGATCTCCATGTCGGCCTTGGCCCGTCGCGGCCGCAGCACGCCGCCACTCTCCACCAGGGTGGTGTCGATGTCGCCCCACACGCCCTTGTCCTTGACCCGGACGGGACCGGAGAACAGCTCCGTGCGCAGCGATCCGTCGGGGTTGGCGTAGGTGGTGCTCTGCTCGGTGCGCAGCGACCAGATCTCCACCGGAGAGCCTTGCCGCTCGGCCGCCTCCAGCGCCGAGTGCCGGTCGGGCGAAGAGGAGATCGTCTCGGCGATCGCAGGAGTGGTGACGGTCGCGCCGGTGACCATCAGTGAGCCGGTCAGGACCAGGACGGTCCCCGCGGACAGGACGCGGGAGGGCCGTAACAGCCACGGTGACCTGCGTTTGTCGTACTGTTCGGGCGTCATTCGCTCATCTCGTTCACGAAGAGACAGGACAGCGAAAATATAGATGGTCTATGCATCATTTTCCGTGACGCGAAGTGAGAGATATCTCGTGAATGAAAGCCCTATATCTGGGTAAATTCCGGAAAAGAAATGCTTTCCTGAATTCATCCATCACCCGGAGCGACCACGGCTCCGGCGAGGGTGACGAGGGCGAGGTTCGCCCGGGAGCCCAGGGCTCCGGCTAGGGGCGCGGTAGCGGGCGGCGGGGGGTGGAGCCTCGCCATTCGACGAGCATGACGGTGGCGTCGTCCTCCATCCGCTGGTCGTGGTAGGTGAGCACGTTGCGGATCAGCCGGCGCAGGGTTTCCTGCACGGGCAGGGCGTCCATCGCGCTGCGGATGACGAAGTCGACGAAGCGCGGCAGTCCGAACTCCTGGCCGTCCTCGTTGCGGGCCTCGGTGATGCCGTCGGTGTAGAGCAGCACGCGGTCGCCGGGCTGGAGTTGCTCCTGGCACGTCACCAGGGGCAGGCCGAGGTAGAGCCCGAGAGGGTGGGACGGCCGGCAGTCCAGCGTGGCCACCCAGTGCCCGTCGCGGATCAGCACGGGGGGGTGGTGGCCGCAGTTGATCCAGGTGAGCAGCCCGCTGGGGATGTCCAGGTTGGCCAGCACCGCGGTGGCGAAGCGCTCGTCGGTGCCGAACTCCTCCATCAGGGCGTCCTCGATCGCCTCGACGGTGGAGGCGAGGTCCTTGCCCTGGTGGCGGTGGCTGCGGCAGGCCGCGACGGCCAGGGTGGCGGTCAGGCCGGCGGAGGCGTCGTGGCCCATGGCGTCGTACATCGCCAGGTGCAGGGTGTCGCCCGCCAGGCCGTAGTCGAAGGCGTCGCCGCTGATGTCGTAGGCCGGCTCCAGCGCCGCGGCGATCATCACCTCGTCGCTGGCGAAGCTCAACGGCGGCATCAGGTTCCACTGCATCTCCGCCGTGACGCTCATCGCGCGGGTGCGCACGAGCCGGGCGTAGGTGTCACTGTGGGCGCTCTTGCTCGCCACCAGCAGGGCCACGGTCGAGGCCAGGCAGCGGATGTCCGCCTGGGTCCACTCGGTCTCCTGGTC
The DNA here is from genome assembly GCF_053602655.1 of Sphaerisporangium sp. NPDC004334. Taxonomy (NCBI): domain Bacteria; kingdom Bacillati; phylum Actinomycetota; class Actinomycetes; order Streptosporangiales; family Streptosporangiaceae; genus Sphaerisporangium; species Sphaerisporangium sp. NPDC004334. The sequence continues at coordinate 92,736 of NZ_JBSGDZ010000021.1, read as the reverse complement.
CACGCTGACGCGCATCACCCCGAGACGCTCGGTGCCGTCCAGCAGGGGCACCCACCACCACTCGGGACGGCCGTCCTCGCCGGTCTTGGGGAGGACCTGCAGTTGCTGAAAGGCCTTGCCCGCCAGCGTGCCGTCGACCCGCAGCTCGCAGGGCCCCAGAGCCTGGTCCTCAGGGCAGGGGAGCAGGTGCAGGTTCTCCTGCTGGAGGTCGACCAGGTACACAAGGACGTCGCGCAGACCCGCGCCCGGGGCGTGCTCGGCGAGCAGCTCCGGCAGCATCTCCAGGCCCGAGAAGTGGCCGGCCTCCATCAGTTCGGCCATCAGATCGGCGGCACCGGCGGACAGCTTCCTCGCGATCACCTGGCCCCCTGCGTCCTCTCTGAGAGCCTTACCCCCGCTCGAGCAGCGGATGGAACATACCGGGCAAATTGTGGTCATAGGCATGGAAAGTGATGGCGCACGTGCGGGTGCGCGTCACCCTTACCTCTCGCTAATCCCGTGCTCCGTAGACATGGTCCCGTCGGCCGGGCACCGGGCCCGGGGACGCGAGGAGGAGATCGAGATGGTTGTCCGGCGGCTGACCTTGGTGGTGGCGTCACTGTCCGTGCTCGCGCTGGCCGGATGCGGGGGGCAGGCGAAGGGGACGGGCGTCGCCTCGGCCGATGGCGGGGCGTCCGGCGGGCCCGCCGCGTCGGCCTCGCCGGCGACGTCCAGCGACCCGCTGAAGTTCGCGCAGTGCATGCGCGAGCACGGGATCGACATGAAGGACCCCGAGCCGGACGGCCGCATCGAGATCAAGATCGACAAGGGGCGGCAGGGCAAGATGGAGGCGGCGCAGAAGGCGTGCGGGAAGTACATGCAGGGCGGCAAGCGGCTGGACGCGGACGACCCGAAGCGCCGGGACGCCATGCTGCGGTTCGCCCGGTGCATGCGCGAGCACGGTGTCGACATGGCCGACCCCAAGCCCGGCGAGGGCATCCTGCTCAGGATGCCGAAGCCGGGCAGCGGAGGGGAGGAGAAGGCCAAGGCCGCGCAGAAGGCGTGCGAGCACTTCATGGGCGGCGGCATGGGCGGGTGACGGCGGCCAGGTCGGGGTGACGGCGGCCGGGGCGGGTGATCGCGGCCAGGGCGGGTGACGGCGGGCCGGGCGGGTGATCGCGGCCAGGTCGGGGTGACGGCGGCCAGGCCGGGTGACCGCGGCCCGGTCGCGCCGCGCCGCCGGTCATCTCGTGGCGGCGGAGAGGCGGGCCGCGACCGGGGGGCGGGCGGCGGGCAGGCTCACGGTGACGAGCAGGCCGCCGTCCGGACGGGGCGCCGCCTCCACCTGGCCGTCGTGCGCGGCGACGATGGCCCGGACGATCGAGAGCCCGAGGCCGGAGCCCTGCGCCGAGCCGACGCGCTCGCGCAACCGGTGGAACGGCTCGAACAGGTCCTCGACCTCGTAGGCGGGGATCACCGGCCCGGTATTAGCCACCTTGATCACGATATTTCCGGAATCATCGGTTACCTCGACCCGCAGCATTCCGTCCTTGACGTTGTACTTCAGCCCGTTCTCCACCAGGTTGAACACGCACCGCTCGATGAGCACCGGATCGCCCGCCGCCGTCGCCGGGGACAGCCGGCGCTCCAGTGTGACGCGCCGCCGCCGCGCGAGCGCCTCCAGCCCTTCGAGCACGCCGAGCGCCACCTCGTCCACCGCCACCGGCTTGCGCACCACCAGCTCGTGCTCCGACCGGGTGAGCAGCAGCAGGCCTTCGATCAGCCGTTCGTGCCGGGCGTTGGTGCCGAGCAGCGCCTTGCCCAGGCGCACCAGGTCGTCGGAGGCGTCCGGCTCCTCCAGGGCCACCTCCAGCAGAGTCCGGTTGATCGCCAGCGGGGTGCGCAGCTCGTGCGAGGCGTTCAGCACGAACCGCCGCTGCGCGTCGAACGCCCGCTGGAGCCGGTCCAGCATGGCGTCGAAGGTGTCGGCGAGCCGCTTGACGTCGTCCCGCGGGCCCGCGAGGGCGATGCGCTCGTGCAGGGTGCTCTCCGAGAGCCGCTCGGCCGTCTCGGTCACCTGCCGCAGCGGGCGCAGGGCGCGGTCGGCCACCAGATGGCCGAGGACGATCGCCAGCACGCCGCCGACCAGCATGATGATGGCCGAGTTCTGGAACAGGTCGCCGAGCACCTGCTGCCTGCCCTGCTCCACCTGGGCGAGCACGTCGCGCTGCACCTTCATCGCGAACACCATGGGCTTGTGCGGCGAGGTGGGCAGGTCAGGCGGCAGCGTGGTGGTCCCGAAGAACAGCTCCCGCTCCAGCGCGCGGGCCGTGAGCAGGTACGTCACCCACAGCAGTGCCGTCCCGGCCGTGAAGAACAGGCCGCTGTAGAGGATGGTGAGCCGGGTGCGCAGCCCGACGCCGCTCCACCACCCGCGCGCCCGCCGGGCGATCACCGCGCACCCCCCGGCCGCCCCGCCAGCCGGTACCCCATCCCCGGCACGGTCTCGATGACGTCCGGCTCTCCCAGCTTCCTGCGCAGGGTGGTGATGGTCACCCGCAACGCCCCCGTCCCCGACTCCACGTTCTCGTCCCACGCCCGCGCGACCAGCCGCCGCGGCGTCACCGCGGCCCCGGCGGCCCGCACCAGCTCCGCCAGCACGGCGAACTCCTTGCGCGTCAGCGTCACCGGCCGCCCGTCCCGGTGGACCGCGCGGACCGCCAGGTCCACCCGCACGCCCGCCCGCGACAGGACGGCGGGACGCTCCGGCGCGGTGCGGCGGGCGAGCGCGCGGATCCGCGCGACCAGCTCGGTGAACGCGAACGGCTTGGTGAGGTAGTCGTCGGCCCCCAGCGACAGCCCCTCGACCCGGTCGCCCACCCGTCCGGCGGCGGTCAGCATGAGCACCCGCCCGGACGCCCCGGCGGCGGCCAGGCGGCGGCACACCTCGTCCCCGTGCAGCTCCGGCAGGTCGCGGTCGAGGACGACCACGTCGTAGGCGGTGTGGCCGAGCCGCTCCAGCGCCTCGGCGCCGTCGTAGGCCACGTCCACCGCGATCGCCCTGCGCCGCAGCCCGCGGGCTATGGCGTCGGCGAGTTCGTCCTCATCCTCGACGACGAGCACACGCATCGCGCGTCCCCCTTCGCTGGTCTGGCGGGCAACAACGGACGACTGACCAGCGTGCCTCAGACGGCGTTAGCAACCGGTAAGCCCGCCGGCCCCGTCCCGCGCTTACCCGCCGCTAATCCGCCGCTGGTTAGAAACCCACCCATGCCGCGGGCGTGGGTCCCGCGGCGCGGAGGTGAACATCGATGGGAGCTCGGCGCCTGGGCGTCCTGCCGGCCGGGATCGGGGTGACCGCGATCCTGGCCGGGGCGGCCGCGGCGGCTGTGGTGATGAACTCCGGCGCCGGCGCGGCGTCGCCGTCCGCGTCACCGGCGAGGAGCACGGCCGAGATCACGCGTGGTGACCTGGTGGACACCTCCTCGGTGGACGGGACGCTGACCTACGCCGGCGAGCGGAAGGTCTACGCGGGCGCGCCCGGCACCGTGACGGCCGTCGCCGCCGAGGGGAGCACCGTCACCCGCGGCCACGCGCTGCTCAAGGTGGACCGCAGGCCGCTCGTGCTGATGTACGGGCGGGTCCCGGTCTACCGGACGATGCGGCGTGGCGTGAGCGACGGGCCCGACGTCCGCCAGCTGGAGTCCAACCTCAGGGCTCTGGGCTACGGGGACGACATGACCGTGGACGAGGAGTTCACCTACGCCACCGACCAGGCCGTACGGGAGTGGCAGGAGGACCGCGGGCTCCCGGAGACCGGCGCGGTGGACGCGGCCCAGGTCGTGTTCCTGGACGGGCCCGTGCGGGTCTCCTCGGCCGAGGTGGAGGTCGGAGACGCCGTGGGGCCGGGCAGGCGGGCGCTCGCCGTCACCTCCACCCGCCGCACCGTCCACGTGGACCTCGACACCGACTACCAGTCGATGGCCAGGAAGGGGGCGGCCGTGACCGTCGAGCTGCCCGGGGGGCGCCGGGTCAAGGGCACGATCTCCGAGGTGGGCACGGTGGCCCGGTCCAGCGGCCAGGAAGGCGATCCGGGAGGTGGTGACGGGGCCACCATCGACGTCGACATCACGCTGAAGTCGGCCAAGAAGGTCGGCCGGCTCGACCAGGCCCCGGTCACCGTGGACATGGAGAGCGAGCGGGTGAGGGACGTGCTGTCGGTGCCGGTCGAGTCGCTGCTCGCCCTGGCCGAGGGCGGCTTCGGCGTCGAGGTCGTCGAGGGCGCGTCCTCCCGCTACGTCGCGGTGGAGACCGGGGCCTACGGCGGCGGACGGGTCGAGATCACCGGTCCCGGGCTGGCCGCCGGCATGAAGGTCGGGGTGCCGGAGCAGTGAGCGCCATCGTCCGGCTCACCGACGTGCGCAAGGTCTACGGCGGGCACGTGGAGGCCCTGCGCGGGGTGAGCCTGGTCATCGAGGAGGGCGAGCTGCTGGCCATCGTCGGCCCGTCCGGGTCGGGCAAGTCCACGCTCCTCCACATGATCGGCACCCTGGACCGGCCCACCTCGGGAAGCGTCCGCATCGCCGGCCACGAGATCGCCGAGCTGTCGGACCGGGAACTGTCCGCGCTGCGCGCCCGCCGCCTGGGGTTCGTCTTCCAGCAGTTCCACCTGGCGCCCGGCACCACCGCGCTGGACAACGTGGCCGACGGCTCCCTCTACAGCGGACGCCCGCTGCGCGAGCGGCGCGAGCGGGCCGCCGCCGCCCTGGAACGGGTGGGACTCGGGCACCGGCTCGCGCACAAGCCCCACCAGCTCTCCGGCGGGGAGCAGCAGCGGGTCGCCGTCGCGCGTGCCGTCGTCGGAGACCCGCCCCTGCTGCTCGCCGACGAGCCCACCGGGAACCTGGACTCGGCGGCGGGCGCCGAGGTGCTGGAGGTGCTGCGCACCCTGCACGCCTCCGGCACCACGGTCGCGATCATCACCCACGACGCGGACGTCGCCGACCGGACGCCCCGGAGGGTACGCGTCCGGGACGGCCTCATCGCCGCCGACGACGGCCCACCGCCGATGCGACCGGCCCGTACCGGCACCGGCGTCGGCGACGATCCCCCGATGAGCGGCCCGGCCACCCCGCGGGAGACCGAAGGGAGCACCCGATGAACGGCGCGACCGCGGGAGTTCGAGGGGAGCGCCTGACGGGCGGCGTGACCGATATGACCGCATGGCGGGACTTCGAGGGGGACCTCCGATGAGCAGCGGGACGACCGCCGTCAGGGCCGGCGGACGCGGAGAGCGGCTGGCGCCGTCGAGGCTCGCACCTCGTGACGTGCTGCGGGTGGGCGCCGCCGGGCTGCGCACCCGGCCGGCCCGGGTGGTGCTGTCGGCGCTCGGCATCGCGATCGGCATCGCCACCATGGTCGCCGTCATCGGCATCTCCGCCTCCTCGCGCGAGCAACTCCTGCGCGAACTGGACCGCCTCGGCACCAACCTGCTGACCGTGGCGCCCGGCCAGACCATGTTCGGCGACGACGCCAAGCTGCCGAAGCAAGCGCTGGACATGGTCCGCCGCATCGGCCCGGTCACCAGGGCCGGCGCCACCGGGCGGCTGGACGCGACCGTCCGCAGGACCGACCGCATCCCCGAAGCCGTCACCGGCGGCATCGCCGTGCAGGCGGCGGACGAGGGCCTGACCGCCACGCTGGAGGGCGCCGTCCGGCAGGGCACCTGGCTGAACGCCGCCATCGGGCGCGAGCCCGCCGTCGTGCTCGGCTCGGTCGCCGCGCGCCGGCTCGGCATCGAGCGCGTCGGAGTGCCGGTCTGGATCGCGGGCCGCTGGTTCACGGTGGTCGGGATCCTGGACGCGATGCCGCTGGCGCCGGAGATCGAACGCTCGGCCCTCCTGGGCTGGGCCGCCGCCGAACGCTACGTGGGCTTCGACGGGTACCCGACCACGATCTACGAGCGCTCGCCGGACGAAACGGTGGAGGCGGTGCGCGGGGTCCTGCCGCGAACCGTCAACCCCGAGAGTCCCGACGAGGTGCAGGTCAGCCGGCCGTCCGACGCCCTCGCGGCCAAGGCGGCGGCCTCGGGCGCGTTCACGAACCTCCTGCTCGGCCTCGGCGCGGTGGCGCTGCTGGTGGGCGGGGTCGGGGTGGCCAACACCATGGTCATCTCGGTCCTGGAGCGCCGCAGGGAGATCGGCCTGCGCCGGTCGCTCGGCGCGACGCGCGGCCAGGTACGGCTCCAGTTCCTCACCGAGTCCCTGCTGCTGTCGGTGCTCGGCGGGGTGGCGGGCACGGCGCTCGGAGCGGCGGCCACGACGGCGTACGCCATGGCCAAGGGCTGGCCGGCGGTGGTTCCCGCCTGGGCGATGGGCGGGGCACTGCTCGCGACCCTGCTTATTGGCACCCTGGCCGGCATCTACCCGGCGATGCGCGCCGCCCGCCTCGCCCCCACCATCGCCCTGGCCGCCACGTGAAGGCCCTGCCGCTTCCGCCCTGAACAGCATGTGATCGGCCGGGGAGCCGTCACCGGGGGCACGGAAAAGGTGTCAAACGGCTGACGAGGGTAGACGCGCAACGGGTAGGCATGAAGGTGAGCCTTCATCGTCCCGCGTGACCAATCCGGTCAGGATGCGGCGACCTGGAAGCGGGGCGCGCACGCCGGACCGGCCGCCGTGCCGAACGTGAGGGGAAGCATCGTGACGCAGAAGTTCTCTCTGGTGGCCATGGCCCGTCAGCAGCTCGACAAGGCCGTCGAATCGTCCGGCGGGCACGCGGCCGACACCGTCGTGGGCGGGCACGAACGCGTCCTGCGGCAGACGGTCATGGCGTTCGCCAAGGGTTCGGAGCAGAGCGAGCACGAGGCCAACGGCGAGGCCACGATCTTCGTGCTGCTCGGACGGGTGCGCGTGATCGCCGGCGAGGTCTCCTGGGAGGCCCTGGCCGGCGACCTGATCATCGTCCCCGACACCCGCCACCGCCTGGAGGCCCTGGAGGACTCCGCCCTCCTCCTCACCGTAGCCATGCCCCGCTGACCACCGGCCCCCGAATCCCGCCGGCCACCTCGCGATGGACGGCCCGGCGGGCACGGGGTGCCGTCGCCGCCGCTCCGGGAAATGGTGCCTTCGGCGTGCCCTTTTCGCGGCGGTCCTCGTCTGCTGTGCCGCGAGGCCGGAATCCCGGAACGAGACTCCCGCGGAGCCCTTACCAGCCATCGGGCGCGAACCACCATCGCCACCCAACTACTCAACGCACGCGAACCGCTGTCTCTAGCTGACCTGCATTACAGGAATGCCTTACTCAGCGGGGTTCATGATCTCGGTGATCCGGAGAAATCCGTCGGCGCCGTGGCCACGCCCGATGGCGCGGCGCGCCAAGCCTTCGGCCGCACGCATCACGCCCGCATCGATGCCATGTGCCTCGGAGGTGTGGACGATATGGGCCATGGACGACACCGCCGAGGTGATCGGGTTGCCCTCGCCGGAAAACCGCCCGCTGTCCACTTCCTCCGCGGCCTGCTCGAAGATCGGCGGGAGGATCGCGCCGATGCCCTTGGCGAACGGTGCCAACTCCCGCGCGGTGACGCCTTCTGCCCTCGCCACGGCCAGGGCGTGCGCATAACCAGCCATCGCGGTCCAGAAGATGTCGAGCAATGCGATGTCGAAGGCAGCCGCCCGGCCGACTTCCTCACCAAGGTGGGTGTGGGTGCCACCCAGAGCGTCCAGCACCGGCCGGTGCTCCCGGTAGATCTCCTCGGGGCCACTGTGGAGGAACACCGCGGCGGGCGTTCCGATGGTCGTGGTCGGAGTCATGATCGCACCGTCCAGGTACCCGATGCCGTGCTCGGCCGCCCAGGCCGCAGTGTCCCGGGCCCGGTAGGGGGTGTCAGCGGTCAGGTTCACGACCGTGCGCCCCTTGAGCGCGTCGGTGACCGCACCGCGCCGCACAATGCCGTCCACCGCGTCGTAGTTCACCACGCAGACCACGGTCAACCTGCTCGCAATGACCGCCTCCTCGGGCGATGAAGCGCCGACAGCGCCCCGCTCGACCAACTCCCGATCCCTGCCAGGCGTCCGGTTCCAGACCGTGGTCCGCAGGCTGGCATCCAAGAAGGCGCCGGCCAGGGCCCGGCCCATCGGCCCCAGGCCGAGCACGGTGACGGCAGACTGTTCAGTGTGCGAGGTCATGCCTCAACTCCTCGACAATCAGTGAACGGTGATGAATGGGGATGACGATGACGCGCAGCCGCGCCCAGGACCCGAACGTGTGCGGAGTGACCGCCGCGATCGCCGTGATCGACGGCAAGTGGAAGACGATATTGCTCTGGCTCCTGGAATCCGGTCCGCATCGCCCCGGCGAGCTACGCCGGCGGCTGCCGGGCCTCACCGAGAAGGTGCTGACTCAGACGCTGCGGGAGATGGAGACCGACGGGCTGGTCCACCGGGAGGTGCACGAAGTACGGCCGCTGAAGACCGTATATTCGCTGACCTCGTTCGGCCGTGAACTCTCCGAAGCGCTGGCACCGCTTTCCGATTGGGGCCATCGCCGCCTGGAGAAGCTGGCCGAGTCGTCCGAAGCAGTTTCCTGAAACACCGCCAACCTCCCCATCTCATCTAGATGTGAGCGCCCTTCGGCCCGCACGACCAAGCTTCAGGCCGCCCCGGCCCGGTCGACAAGTACCCACAAAAAAGTGGCTACCCAAGGTAGCGCCGGGTACCGGTATGACTACGGCTGCCCAGACGACTCCTGGTGGTGCCCGGCGACGGTCGCCGGACGACTCGCGGGCGGCGGCACGATGGCGCCCCAGGCGTGGCGCCGCTTCGTGCCGCCGCCGAGATGCGACGGCGAACGGGGTGGAATTCGCCGCCGCACCGGTTCGTGGCCGGTCGGCGGTGAAACCGATCCGGATGTCAAGCGAGCCGATATGGCGGCTTGTATATGCGGTGCTATTTCGTTGCTCACCTACGTCATGAACAGCGTGATCGCTCAGTTCATGTGCCGGTCAACGAGCGCGTAAGTGAATCAGGCGGCGGTGAGGAAAGCATGCTTCTAATCCGACGCAGAAGATTTCGCCTCCGCTCACAGCTCTTCCCTGCCAGGCCCAGCGTTCTATGAATCGCCCGGTACGCATTTTTTTCGGTGAGGCTTCCGGTGACCGCCCGAGCCGCGTATCCGGCGGTTCGACGTAAGGCGCTCTCGCCGCCGTCCGGCGACGCCCGCACCCAGGGGAGGATCGCGGAGGCGGCCCTGTCGCGCTCGTACTCCACCTGGAACCACACGGTCCGGCTAGTCGCATCCTGACGCACTCCCCAGCGAGCGGCGAGGACCTGCACGATTTGAAGACCCCGCCCACCTTCGCCTGAGTCGTCGCCGCGTACGTGCGGAACCCCTGAGCCGCCCGTGTCCACCACGTCAACGTGAATGAAGTCGTAGCAGTCGGCGAGCGCCAGAGTGACTCTTCCGCCGTGCCGGGAATCCGAATGGACCACCGAGTTGGTGACCACTTCGGAAACCAGGAGCGTCAAGGTGTCCAGCGCCGTGTGGCCTTCGCCTACTCGCTCCCGTACGAACTTACGGGCCGTCCTGGCAGACCTGGGGTCGCCGGCCAGTTCGATGACGCCTAATAGTCTTCCTGTCCGCATTGCGCTCGCCTTTTCGTCCGATCCAGGACTGCGCGTCTTTCAGACTTCGCCCTATCAGAGTGGCGGCAGAGAGTTACGATCGAGAGCGATTGACGCTTACATAGTTTCACATCTTCCGTGAGCTGCCCTGTGAGCGCAGAAATATGTCGGAAATCGCCACAGAAAGGAGTAGGTTGTCCCCCACGAAGGACGTAGACCCGGGTGAGTCCCCCCGCGCCGTCTTCGCCTGCGAACTGCGGCGGTACCGTGAGGCGGCCAGGCTTTCTCAACGGGCGCTGGCGTCTCGCATGGGCTTCTCGGACTCGTTGGTAGCCATGGTCGAAACCCTCAGACGCCCGCCGACCGACGACTTCGCCCGCGCATGCGACCGAGCCCTCGGCCTGGACGGCATCATGTTCGGCCTCTACATCGCCACGACATGGAACCGTGCGCCTGCACACCTCAGGCCCTGGCTCGAACAAGAGGAAGAGGCCGAAGTGCTTCGCAGTTGGGAGCCCATCCTGATCCCCGGGCTCCTGCAAACCGAGGCATACGCGCACGCGATGTTCTCGGCGGCTCCTGGCCTCACCCCTCAGGAGGTGGGGGAACGGCTTGCCAGCCGGATGCAGCGGCAATCGATCCTGCAGAGGGACAGGCCTCCGGCGACGAGCTTCATCATGGATGAGGCCGTGATTCGACGTTGCGTAGGCAGCACGGAAGTTCTACGGGAACAGCTACGGTTCCTGCTGGAGGTCGCACAGCAGCCCAAGGTCACCATACAGATCGTGCCCTACGACGCAGGAGAGCACTGCGGGCTGGCCGGGGGGTTCATCATCGCCGAGCGGAACGGATCCCCCTATGCGGCCTACACGGACGCGCAGCCGAATGGGCGAACGATAGAAGACCGGCAGGTCATCGTGGAGCTGACAGCTAGATATGACGCGGTGCGCGCTGAGGCTCTACCGTTCAAACAGTCACTCCGCCTCATACAGGAAGTGGTGAACCAAAGTGGGTGACCTTTGGGGCGCACAATGGCGCAAGAGCACCTACAGCACAGACAACGGCAACTGTGTCGAGGTCGCGTCGAACGTGCCGGGGATCATCGCGGTGCGGGACAGCAAGAGCGCGGCGTCCGGAGCCCTCGTCCTGCCGCCGGCCGAGTGGTCCACGTTCCTGGGCGCGCTCAAGACCGGGGAAATGATCGCCTGACACCCGCGGCCGCGCACGAGAGGAAGGAGCCCTGGCCCACCCGGCAGGGCTCCTTTCGCATCCGCGCACACCCCCAACCTCAGCGTTGGTCTCACCCCGGCTGCCAGGTCAAAGACGCAGAAGTTCTCTCTGGTGGCCATGGCCCGTCAGCAGCTCGACAAGGCCGTCGAGTCGACCGGCGGGCACGAACGCGTCCTGCGGCAGACGGTCATGGCGTTCGCCAAGGGTTCGGAGCAGAGCGAGCACGAGGCCAACGGCGAGGCCGCCATCGCCGTGCCCCGCTGACCGGACGATCGCCAAGGGGGTCGTGGAGGCTTCCAGGTCCGGTGTGTCGTCCTGCCATCGTTCTCCCGCACAGCGGGCACGCGCCGGGTACCTGTACGTAGCCTGACCTTTATGAGCGCAGAGCCGGTCCATCACGAGGATCCGCACGACCCCGAGGTGATACTGCGGGATCTGCCCCAGCGGGAGCGCGAGGAATTCCTGCGGCAATACCAGGCGGCGGTCGACGCCGCGCACCAGCCTTCCGGCTACCGGGAGCTGCAGCGCTTGTTGCGACACTGGAGTCTGGCGGTGGTGGCCACGAGCCGGTCAGGCTATTACGAGGAGCTGGGGGCCGTGAAGAACGGCACGGCCCGCACCGTGCCGGTCGAGGCCGCCATCTCCGGCTGGGAGGAGCGCGTCGACGCGGCGCGGGCCGCGCGGCGGTGATCTATCGCGTCTAGTTGAGCGCGAGGGCTCTCGGTCAGCTCGGAGGTTTTCCTCCACGGGTGATGGACGCGCTTATTGAGGCACTGTCGTGGGTGGTCGAGTAGTCGGCTGACCCGCTCCGCACGTTTCCCACGAGCGATCCCTACGTCCGGCGGGCCGAGTTCGGCGCGGTCGGCTTGGTGACCTACCGCATCGACGACGGCGCGTTGTTGGTCGCCGTGGCGGACGTGACCTGGGCCGGATGACTTGCGTCAGCTCTCCGCTGGAGATGGGCCGTCATGGTGCCGGAGTTGCGTCGCCTCCACGATCTCCCTGTTCTTGTGAGCCTCTGCCATGATCTTGCGGTAGCGGGTCGAAAGATCATGCTCGCCGCTTTCTCCGAGGCCGACCCAGGGGAATCGTCGCCGGACGGACTCGTAGTCGATCGGCTCCTCGTCGATCATGTCTCCAGCATAGACAGGCTGTCCACAGCAGTTGGTGCGCACTTCGTTGCCAACATTCTCAGCATGGAGTCGGCATCTCGGCACTTTGCGTCGAACCGGTGGGTCCGCCGATGCGCACGACTTTGCGTGGTCAGCCGTACCAGGCGTCGAGTATGAGGCCCTCGCGGGTGCGCAGGAGGACGTGCGTCTGGGTGACGGTGGGGTCCGTCGTGATGACGACCGCGCCGATCTGTTCGACGACGGTGTCGCCGGCCGGCGTGCCGAGGCGGCTCCACCACCATCGGCCGACCCCCATGACCGACCAGGCCTCGCCGTCACCGTCGCCGTCGGTCGCCAGGGCCACCGGCGCATAGTCCTGACCGGCGTGCGGCTGGACGACACCGGCGCCGAGGCCGATGTTCGGCCTCTGCCCGTCCGAGGGCATGCCCGCGTCCTCCCAGCGGGGCGTGGCGGCGTCGGTCACGTACGCGTACATGTGCCCGTCGACGCCGTCGATGATGAAACGTAGGTCGACACGACCGGCTTGCCCGGGCTCTGTACGGCGACCGGGCCGATTCATCAGGTCAGTGAGCCCGGCATCCTGCCCAGATCGGTCCATGTCGAGCCTTTGAGGTCCCAGACGCAACGCCACAGGTGGGAGTCGGCGCAGAGCGCGTATATGTGCAGGGCCTCGGCGCCGGTCGACGGGTCCGCCACGATGACCGCGTCGATCATCTTCGGGAGTATGGACGCCTCCGGGCGGTCCAAGAAGGTCCATACCCAGCTCAGGCCCAGGGGGTTCCACCAGTTCACCCACACCCGGCCGTACTTGTCCAGAACGGCGGCGAACGGCAGGGTCCCCTGTGAGGGCGAGGGCGTGATGGTCCCCGCGCCGACGCGGCAGGCGGCGCGCTGGAGGGGGGTGCGGGGCGGCGTGCCCTGGTCGGTCCAGACCCATTTGGTCCCGGTCCACCAGTTGCACCACAGGTGATCACCCGCCCGGACGAACACCTAGGGGCGGGTCCCGTCACCAGGGCCGTCGTTCAGGGCCGCCACGCCCACGCCTTCGTCGAAGACGCCGCTCTGATCGGTCCACTCCAGTCGAGCGGGGACGACTGGGAGATCATCCAGAGGTTCCCCTTCGTGCCTCTCACGAACGCCATGGGCGAGGGAGACATGGCGAGGTCGGGGTTGCGCACCCTTATCGCGCCGACCCCCTCGGTGATTCCGCCCTCGGGCGGCGTGCCCGTCCCCGTCCAGTGCCACGTCCGGGGGATCGGTGCGCCGACCTCAGGGTCCTCCGGCGGCATCTGGGCGATTCGCAGGTCCCTGCTGGCTTCCATGGCTTTCCTTCCTTCCTGGTGGACTCCCAGAGTGTGCGTCGCGCCGATTGCCGAACCGTCAACACGCGATATGCGACATGTAGGGGACATGGCAGGGACGGTGCGACGGGAAGCGGCGGCCCGCTCGCACGGCACGGCTCGGGCCGGGCGGCCGGTGCGTCCGCGAGGAGCCGGGCGAGGCGGGGTTGGTAGGGTTCTCGGAAGGTTGTCAGGTGTGCCGGGAAGTCTGGTCGGCGATGCAGTTGGAGTTGTCGCAGGCTTCCGGGAGGTGCGCTGGTGATCGCGATCGCGGCCGTCGTCGTGTTCGTCGCCGTCTATGGGCTGATCGCGACCGAGCGCATCCATCGCACGGCCGCCGCGCTCGGCGGCGCCGGGCTGATGTTGCTGATCCACGCGGTGGACGGCCGGTCGGCGTTCTTCTCCGAGCGTTCGGGCATCGACTGGAACGTCATCTTCCTGCTGCTCGGCATGATGATCATCGTCGGCGTGCTCAAGCAGACCGGCGTGTTCGAGTACGTCGCGATCTGGGCGGCCAAGCGGGCCAAGGGCAGGCCGTTCCGGCTGATGGTCATGCTGATCGTGCTCACGGCGCTGGCGTCGGCGCTGCTGGACAACGTCACCACCGTGCTGCTGATCGCTCCGGTCACCTTCCTGGTGTGCGACCGGCTGGCCCTGCCGGTGGCGCCGTTCCTGATCGCCGAGGTGATGGCGTCAAACATCGGCGGCACCGCGACGCTGGTGGGCGACCCGCCCAACATCATCATCGCCAGCCGGGCCGGGTTCACCTTCAACGACTTCCTGGTGCACCTGGCGCCGTTCATCGTCGTGGTGCTGGTGGTCTTCGTCGGTCTGTGCAGGTGGCTGTTCCGGGCGGCGTTCGTGTACGACCCGGCGCGGGCGCTGCAGATCATGAAGCTGAACGAGCGCGAGGCCATCGCGGACCACCGCCTGCTGGCGCAGAGCCTCGCGGTGCTCGCCGTGGTGATCGCCGCGTTCGTCCTGCACCCGGTGCTGCACTACGAGCCCGCGGTCGTCGCGCTGCTCGGCGCCGGCCTGCTCGTCGCCGCGACCAGGGTGACGGTGGAGGAGGCGATCCGCGACGTCGAGTGGGCCACGCTGGTGTTCTTCATGGGCCTGTTCGTCATGGTGGGCGCCCTGGTGGAGACCGGCGTCATCGGCCAGGTGTCGCAGGCGGCGGCCTCGGCGACCGAGGGGAGGCTGCTGCCGGCCACGATGGGGCTGCTGGGCGGGTCGGCCGTGCTGTCGGCGATCGTGGACAACATTCCCTATGTCGCCACGATGAGCCCGATCGTCGCCGACCTGGCCCACGCGAGCGGGCCGTCCGGCGACGTGCTGTGGTGGGCGCTCGCCCTGGGCGCCGACCTGGGCGGCAACGCGACGGCGGTGGGCGCGTCGGCCAACGTGGTCGTGCTCGGCATCGCCGCCCGCAACGGCGTCCGCATCAGCTTCTGGGAGTTCACCAAGTACGGCCTGGTGGTCACGGTGGTGACCGTGGGGCTGGCGGCCCCGTACCTGTGGTTGCGCTATCTCGCCGGTTAGGCTCGGCAAGGAGGTCTTCGGTGCACGCGCGTGATCTCGTCTGCGGCTTTCCCACGGTGACGGCCGGCACTCCTGCGGCGGAGGCGGCCCGGCTGCTCGCCGAGCAGGACCTGCCCGGCCTGATCGTCCTGGACGGTGACGGCCGGCCGCTGTGCGTGCTGCCCGGCACGCAGGTGCTGCGGCTGGCCGTGCCGCGCTACTGCCAGGACGACCCGGCGCTGGCCCGCGTCATCGACGAGGACCAGGCCGACGCGTTCGTCCGCGCGCTCGGCGGCCGCACGGTGGGCGAGTGCCTGCCCGAGCAGCCGCGCGAGCTGCCGATCACCGACCCGGACGCCACCGTGCTGGAGGTGGCCGCCCTCATGGCCCGCACCCGCAGCCCGCTGATCGCCGTCGTGGAGGAGGGCGTGCTCCTGGGCGCGATCACCCTCCAGACGCTGCTCGCCCGCGCGCTGGCCGTCTGAACGCCGACCGTCTGAACGCCGACCGTCTGAACGCCGACCGTCTGAAGGGCGGCCGTCTGAACGCCGACCGTCTGAAGGGCGGCCGTCTGAGGGGTGTCCGTCTGAACGCCGCGGAACCGCGCGCCGCCTCCACGATGCCAGGGGCGGCGCGCGGTCCCGGTGACGCGTCAGGAGAGGGTGGCCTCCTCGGGGTTCCAGGCGGCGGGGAGCGGCTCGGGTTCGCGGACCGTCGTGGACAGGTGCCGGAACTCGCCGTCCTCGGCCGAGCCGGCGATGGCGGCCATCGCCTCCAGCACGTGCAGGGCGAGGCTGCCGGAGGCGCGGTGCGGCACGCCGCCGCGCAGCGCCCGCGCCATGTCCAGCACGCCGAGGCCGCGCCCGACGGTGGTGCCTTCCACCGGCAGCTCGCGCCAGTCGTCGTCGCCGGCCGCGCGCACCTTCAGCGGCCCGCCGAAGGTGTTGGGGTCGGGCAGCGACAGGCTGCCCTCGGTGCCGATGATCTCGATCATCGTCACGTGCGCGGGGGAGTCGAAGCTGAACGTCGAGGACGCGCTGGCCCCGCCCGCGAAGTCGAGCAGCGCCATGACGTGCGTGGGCACCTCCACGGCGAAGCGCGTGCCCCCCTTCGGGCCCGAGCCGATCACCCGGTACGGGCGGGCCCTGCGGGCGGTGGCCGCGACCTTGGCCACCGGTCCGAGCGCGGCGACCAGCGCGGTCAGGTAGTACGGCCCGATGTCGAACAGCGGGCCCGCTCCGCGCTGGAACAGGAACTCGGGGTTGGGGTGCCAGGACTCCGGGCCGGGGTTCTGCATGACGGCGGTCGCGGCGACCGGCGCGCCGATCAGGCCGGACGCGAGGGCCCGCTGGGCCGACTGCAGGCCGGCGCCGAGGAAGGTGTCGGGCGCGTTGCCGACCCGCAGGCCCCGTTCGGCGGCCTCGGCCAGCAGCTTCTCGCCCTCCTCGGGGTCCAGGGTCAGCGGCTTCTCGCCGTAGACGTGCTTGCCCGCGCGCAGGGCGGCGGTGGCTACGGCGGCGTGCGCGGCGGGGATGGTGAGGTTGACGACGATCTCCACCTCGGGGACGGCCAGGACGGCGTCCACGTCGCCGGCCACGGGCACGCCGTACGCGCGGGCCTTCTCCTCCGCTCGCGCGACGTCGAGGTCGGCGACGCCGAGCACCCGCACGTCGGGGAAGGTGGTGAGGTTGCGCAGGTAGGCGTCGCTGATCGCGCCGGCGCCCACGAGGGCGACGCCGACGGGCCCGCCGGTCATGCGCGCTCCAGCTCGGTGAGGTAGGCGTGGCTCTTGGCCAGGGCCTCGTAGATGTCGGTGTCGCAGTTGTCGAGCTCGACGATGCGCAGCGCGCCGGGGGCGGCGGCCAGGAAGTCCGGCACCGGCATCACGCCCTCGCCGAGGGCGGTGTGGGCCTGGCCCTTGACGCCGGGGCCGTCCTTGACGTGCAGGGCCAGGACGCGGTCCCCGAGCCGTCCGAGCAGCGCGGGCACGTCGGCGCCGCCCACGGCCGCCCAGTAGGTGTCGATCTCCAGGAACACGCCGGGGGCGAGCAGTTCGGCGAGCGCCTCGATGGCGTGGACGCCGTCGATCTTCGGCTCGATCTCCCACCAGTGGTTGTGGTAGCCGAGCCGCATGCCGTAGCGGCCGGCGTGCTCGGCCAGGCCGTTGAGCAGGTCGGCGGTGCGGTTGAGGCCGTCGCGGGTGGTGAAGTCCTCCTCGGGGATGCCGCCCGGGATGATCACCAGGTCGGCGCCCACGGTCGCGATGGCGTCCAGGACGGCGTCCGGCTCCTGCGAGAGCAGCGCGTAGGCGTGCGTGCTCGGCACGGTGAGCCCGAGCTCGTCGGCGGTCCTGCGGAATCCCTTGGGGTCGTCGGTGGGGTCGTAGGCCTCGACGGCGCCGTATCCGATGTCCGCTATCCGCCGTAACACCTCGTCACGATCGACCTTCACCTGGTCACGAACGGTGTAAAGCTGTACGCCCAGCGGCTTCGCCATCGGGAGGGAACCTCCTGGTCCAGAGGGCGGAGTGCCCGCGTCGGCACTCCGCGTAACAACCGGGTAATCGGTACGTAAAGACGCTAAGTCGCCGGTATTGGAAAGACAATGGCCAATTTCAGTTCTGAACCGGGAAAGCGCCGGTCGCCGCGATGGACGGCCGGCGCTTTCTCGCCACCCGGTAGCGGGTCAGGCGTGGCCCGGCGCGCTCACGGCGGGCTCGCTGGGCGTCTCCTCCCGCGGGGGCGGCAGAGGCGTCCCGCCCTTGCGGCGCTCGCGCCGGGCGCGGGCCTTCTCCTTGCGGTTCTCGACCATCGTGTACAGCGTCGGCACCAGCACGAGGGTGAGCAGCGTGGAGCTGATCAGGCCGCCGATCACCACGACGGCCAGCGGCCGGGAGATGAAGCCGCCCCCGTGGGTGATGCCGAGCGCCATGGGCAGCAGCGCGAAGATCGTGGCCAGCGCCGTCATCAGGATGGGCCGCAGCCGCCGCCGGCCGCCCTCGACGACCGCCTCGTGCAGAGGCATGCCCTGCTCGCGGTACTGGTTGACCAGGTCCATCAGGACGATGGCGTTGGTGACGACGATGCCGACGAGCATCAGCATGCCGATCATCGCGGCCAGGCCGAGCGAGGTGTCGGTCACCAGCAGCAGGCCGATCGCACCGGTGGCGGCGAACGGGATCGAGACCAGCAGCAGCAGCGGCTGCACCAGGCTGCGGAAGGTCGCCACCATGACGAAGAACACCAGCGCGACGGCCGCCACCAGCGCCAGTCCGAGGTTGCCGAACGCCTCGGCCTGGTCGGCGCTGACGCCGCCGATCTCGACGGAGGCGCCCGCCGGTAGCGACAGCGCGTCCACCCGCTTGCGCAATTCGGCGGTGGTGGCGCCGAGGTCGGCGCCGGTGGACTTGCCCGACACCGTGGCGCTGCGGTCGCCGTCGATGCGGGTGACCTCGACCGGCCCGTTGACCTGCTTGACCGTGGCGACGTCGCCGAGTTCGACCGTGCCTGCGAGCTTCAAGTCGCGCAGGTCGGCCTGCGAGGCCGGCGCCTTGCC
This sequence comes from Sphaerisporangium sp. NPDC004334, assembly GCF_053602655.1. Classification (NCBI taxonomy): domain Bacteria; kingdom Bacillati; phylum Actinomycetota; class Actinomycetes; order Streptosporangiales; family Streptosporangiaceae; genus Sphaerisporangium; species Sphaerisporangium sp. NPDC004334. The sequence goes on along the minus strand of NZ_JBSGDZ010000021.1, from coordinate 74,355 downwards.
GGGCCGGAGCACGACGTCGGCCGTGGTGCCGTCCAGGGCGATCTGGGTGACCGTGCTGCCCCTGAACGCCTGCGCCACCGCCTGCCCGATGGCGACCTCGCTGAGGCCCTTCTCCGCGGCCTTCCTGCGGTCCACCGTGACGTCGATGCGGGGCGCGGTGTCGGCGACGCTGCTGGTCACCTCGGCGACGTCCGGAACGCCGGCCATGGCCCGCTGGACGGTGCGCGCGGCGGTGCGCAGGGTGTCCAGCTCCGCCGCGCGCACGACGACCTGCAGCGAGTTGCCGCCGAAGCCGCCGGCCTGGCCGACGCTGATCTCGCCGATGCCCGGCGTCGCGGCGAGCCGGTCGGTCAGCCGGCGCTCGACCGCGCCCGCGTCGGCTCCGTCGCGCAATGTCAGGGAGTGGCTGGCCCGGGACGTCCCGCCACTACGGGCGCGCCCGCCGAAGCCGATGCCTCCGCCGCCGCCCACGGTGACCTGGTACGAGGCCACCTCGCTGGTGCCGGAGACGACCTGCTCGACCTTCTTGGCCATGGCGTCGGCCGCCGCGAGGGAGGTGCTGACCGGGAAGGTCTGGCGGATGCTGATGGTGTTCTGACCGGAGTCCTCGATGAAGCTGGTGCGGATCATCGGCACCAGGCCCAGCGTCCCGATGAAGATCACCATGGCGATGGCGACCGTGGTGATCCGGTGCCGGGTCGCGAAGCGGATCACCGGGACGTAGGCGCGCTGGAGCAGGCCCCGGCGCTCCTTCTCGTCCGCCGCCCGCCTGATCGCCTCGGAGTCGCCGTCCTTGGGCGCCTTCATGAACCAGTAGGCGAGCACCGGGACGACGGTGAGCGCGACCAGCAGCGAGGCGAGCAGCGCCACCGTCACGGTGATCGCGAACGGGCTGAACAGCTCGCCGACCAGGCCGCCGACGAAGGCGATGGGCAGGAACACCGCGACGGTGGTCAGCGTGGAGGCGGTCACCGCGCCCGCCACCTCGCGCACGCCGTTCTCGACGGCCTGGCGCTTGGGCTCGCCGTAGGACAGGTGCCGCTTGATGTTCTCCAGGACCACGATCGAGTCGTCCACCACCCGGCCGATCGCGATGGTCAGCGCGCCGAGGGTGAGCATGTTGAGCGAGTAGTCGCGGATCCACAGGGCGATCAGCGCGATCAGCACCGACAGCGGGATGGACACGGCCGTCACGATGGTCGACCGCAGCGAGAACAGGAACACCAGGATCACCAGCACGGCCATGGCCAGGCCGAGCAGGCCCTCGGTGGTCAGGCTCTCGATGGCCTGCTCGACCGACGGCGCCTGGTCGAAGATCACGGTGAACCTGGCGTCGTCGCCGAGGGCGGAGGCCAGCGCGGGCAGCTTCGCGCGCACGTCGTGCGAGATCGACACAGCGTTGCCGCCGGACTTCATGGTGACCGCGATGCCCAGGCTCGGCCGGCCGTTGGTGCGGGTCAGCGTGGTGGAGTCGGCGACCCCGAGCTTGACGGTGGCCACGTCGCCCAGGCGTACGGGCTTGGGCTTGGCGGGCGCCCGAGGAGCCCGCGAAGCCGCGGCTCCGGCGGCGCCCGCGGTCCCGGACGCCCCGGGCACGCCACCCTGGCCGCCGGCGCCCGCCCGGCCCTGCCCGGACGCCTGGCCTTGCCCTTGGCCCTGTCCTTGACCCTGTCCCTGGGCGGCGGCGGGCGGGGTGAGGTAGAGGTCCTTGATGTCCTGCACCGAGCCGAGCTTGGTGCCCACCTGGACGCTGAGGAACTTGTCCGACTTCGTCAGCGTGCCCGCGGGTACCGGAGTGCCGGCCGACTGGATGGCCGAGGCGATCGAGGAGGCGCTCAGCCCGTGCTCGGCCAGCTCGTCGTCGTCCGGCTCGATGGTGATCACCTCGTCGCGGGCGCCGGAGACCGACACCTCGCGCACCCCCTCGACCCCGCTGAGCGCCGGGACGACCTCGGCGGTGAGCCGGTCGGCCAGCCGCCGCTGGTCACCGGCCGAGCTGGCGGCGAGCTGGATCACCGGCAGGTCGTCGGTGCTGCCCGTGACGGCCTGCGGGTCCACCCCGTCGGGCAGCTGGGTCTGCACGCGGCCGATGGCCTGCTGGATGCGGTTCTGGGCCGCGTCGATGTCGGTGCCGTAGTCGAACAGCACCTGGACGGTCGCGCTGGACTCGCGGGAGGTCGAGTTCACGCCGGTCACGCCGGACAGCCCGCGCACGGCGTCCTCCAGCGGGCGGGTGACGCCGTCCTCCACGATCTGCGGCGCCGCGCCGGGATAGGAGGCGACGATCGACACGGTGGGGAAGGAGAGCGACGGCAGGAGCTGCTGCTTCAACGCGGGGATGGTGTACACCCCGAAGGCGGCCACCACGATCGTGATGAGGGCGACCAGGCCGCGGTTGGCGAGGCTCAGTCTGGCGAGTAACGACATCGGTCCATCTCTTGGTCGGGTTCGGCAGGGGCGGCCGGCGCCTGTGGGAGGGGCGCCGCTCGCGGTCGCGGGCCGGTCGCCCGGCACCGTACTTCAAGGCTCATCGCCGCCTGGGCGAAGGGTGTCCGTCGCTGGGAGGGTCTTGTCCTACCGCGAACGTCGTAGGGGACCGGGAGGGCTACCGCGCGCGGGGGCGCACGAGGCCCGTCTCGTAGGCGATCACGACCAGCTGGGCACGGTCGTGCGCGCCCAGTTTGATCATCGCCCGGTTGGCGTGCGTCTTGGCGGTCATGCGGCTGATGCCCAGGTGGTCGGCGATCTCGTCGTTGGTCAGCCCGGCGGCGACCAGCGTCATCACCTCGCGCTCGCGGTCGGTGAGCACGTCCAGGTGCTCGGGGGTGTGGTCGGGCCGGGCTCCGGGCGCCGACAGGAAGCGGGCGATGAGCCCCTTGGTGGCGCCGGGGGACAGCAGGGCGTCGCCGCGCGCCACGACGCGGATGGCGTCCTGGAGCTCGCCGGCCTCGACGCTCTTGCCGAGGAACCCGCTGGCCCCCGCGCGCAGCGCGGCGAAGACGTACTCGTCGATCTCGAAGGTGGTCAGCACCAGCACCCGCACCCCCGCGAGGTCGGCGTCGGAGGTGATCGCCTGGGTGGCGGCCAGGCCGTCCATCCCGGGCATCCTGATGTCCATCAGCACCACGTCGGCCCTGGTGTCCCGGGCGAGGCGCACCGCCTCGTGGCCGGTGTCGGCCTCGCCGACCACCTCGAGGTCGGGCGCGGAGTCGACCAGGACGCGAAAGCCGGCCCGCACGAGGGCCTGGTCGTCGGCGAGCAGCACGCGGACGGTCATACGGCGCTCGCCGCGGGAGCGGGCAGGACCGCGTGGACGCGGAACCCGCGGCCGGGAGAGGGGCCGACGCTGAACGTCCCGCCCACCGACAGGGCCCGCTCGCGCATGCCCACCAGCCCGTGCCCGGTGCCGGCCGGCGCGAGGCCGTCCAGGGAGCCTGGGGAGCCGTCCGGAGGGCCGTCCGCGGGGGTGGCGCCCGGGACCGCCGCGCAGCCCCGGCCGTCGTCGCTGACCTCGACGGTCAGCTCCCGCCGCCCGTAGGCGATGCGCACCCGCGTCGTGGCCGGGCCGGCGTGCTTGCTCACGTTGGTCAGCGCCTCCTGCACGACGCGGAACGCCGTCAGCTCCACCGGGGAGGGCAGCGGCCGGGGGGTGCCCTCCAGATGACAGTCCACGTCCATGCCCGCCGCGGTGAAGGAGGTGATCAGCTCGGGCAGGCGGTCCAGCCCGGGCGCGGGCTCGGTGGGCAGCTCCTCGGCGCTGCCCGGCCGGCGCAGCAACCCGACCGTGGTGCGCAGCTCGTCCAGGGCCGCCCGCCCGGCCTGGCGGATGTGGCCGAGGGCCTCGCGCGCCTGCCGCGGCTCGGCGTCCATGACGTGCGCGGCCACCTGCGCCTGGACGTTGATGAGCGCGATGTGGTGGGCCAGCACGTCGTGCAGCTCGCGGGCGATGCGCAGCCGCTCCTCCATGACCCGGCGCTCGGCCTCCTCCTCGCGGGTCTGCTCGGCGCGGCGGGCGCGTTCAACCACGGCGGCGATGTACGCGCGGCGGCTGCGCACGGCGTCGCCGACGGCGATGGCCATGCCGATCCACGCGATCTGCCCGGCCACCTGCGGGGTGAGCCAGGCGTCGCCGGACAGGACGATGCGGGTGCCGCCGAGGACGAGCGCGGCGACCACGCCCCACGTCCACGAGACGCGGCGGGGGGTGTGGACCGCGAGGGTGACCAGGGCCACGGCCGAGACCAGGTCGAACGGGGGGCGGGGGCCGCCCGTGATCAGCTGCGTCACCGAGCCCGCCACGGCCAGCGCGGCGACCAGGCGAGGGGAGGCGCGGCGGAACACCAGCGCAAGGCACATCACCGCCGCAAGGGCCACCGCGGCCGGGGCGGGGCCGGGGATCGGCGGCAGGTCCACGCGGGGCCGGTGGCCGGCCGGCGGCCCGAGGACGGTCCCCGCGAAGGTCAGGCACGCGATGAGGGTGTCCACCAGGTACGGGTGGGAGGAGCCGGCCTCGCGTAGCCGGGTCACGCTAATCACGCCCACCACGGTACGGCCGCGGCGCCGCTTCCTCCTCGTCCGGGGGGACCGTCCTTCGCTACGGCGATCGTGGTACGCCCGCCACCGGGCGATCTTGACCTCGTTGTTGCCGCGGGGTGGAAATTTTCCGTCAGCCGCTCATAATCGAAAACGTGATCGGTGCGGATACCGGGACGACGGCGGACGAACCCGGGGAAGTCACGAACTACGCGAAAAATTTTCTTGACCCGTTCGTGAACATGGCTTTCTCGTCCTTCGGTGCAGTGTTGCTGCAGGTTGAACAGACGGGCGGGCGCCCAGCTCCTCCGCTTGACGGCCGATGGTAACGGCCCGCCGTCGCCTCCGCGGCGGTCAGGCACAACGGCGAGTCGTACGGCGACACGTGAGGAGACGACATGGCCGGACGGAAACGACCCCCCAGCCTGCTCGGTGAGCTGGCCGCGGAATTCGCGGGCACTCTGATCCTGATTCTCATCGGAACGGCCGTCGTGGCCCAGGTCGTCGCCGGCGGCCTGGGCGACCACGACAGCATCGCCTGGGCGTGGGGCCTCGGCGTGACGCTCGGCGTCTACACCGCGGGCCGCATCAGCGGCGCCCACCTCAACCCGGCCGTCACGATCGCCCTGGCGGTGTTCAAGGGCTTCGCATGGCGCAAGGTGCTGCCGTACTCGCTCGCCCAGACCGCGGGCGCGTTCGTCGCGGCGCTCCTGGTGCGGTGGAACTACACCGAGGTCCTCGCCCAGGCCGACCCCGGCCACACGATCAAGACGCAGGGGGTCTTCTCCACCCTGCCGGGCAACGGCACGCTGCCGGTGCACGAGTGGGGGGCCTTCCGCGACCAGGTGATCGGCACGGCCATCCTGCTGTTCCTGGTCCTGGCCGTCACCGACCTGGCCAACAGCGCTCCGGCCGCCAACCTCGCCCCGTTCGTGGTGGGGCTCATCGTGGTGGCGATCGGCATGGCCTGGGGCACCAACGCCGGCTACGCGATCAATCCGGCCCGCGACTTCGGGCCGCGACTGGCCTCGTTCCTGACCGGGTACGGGTCGGCCTGGCGAGATCAGTACGGCAACCTCTATTTCTGGGTGCCGATCGTGGCCCCGGTCATCGGCGGCGTGCTGGGCGCCGGGCTGTACCAGGCGCTGGTCGCACGATTCCTGCCCGAGCCGGGCGAGCCGGAGCCGGGTACCGTGCCCACCGAGAGGGAAGCGTCCGATGGGACCCTCAGGGCCTAGCGGCAGACGGCAGGACGGCGGACGGCAGGACGGCAGGACGCCGTGCAGGGCGTGGACGGCGTGAAAGGCGCGAGGCCCGCCAGTGGCCGGGCCACTGAAGGAGGCGATCATCCATGGCTGACTTCGTCGGAGCAGTCGACCAGGGCACGACGAGCACCCGCTTCATGATCTTCGATCACGGCGGCAACGAGATCTCCCGCCACCAGCTCGAACACGAGCAGATCCTGCCCCAGGCCGGCTGGGTCGAGCACAACCCGGTGGAGATCTGGGAGCGCACCCGCGCGGTCGTCGAGACCACGTTGGGCAAGGCGAACCTCTCGGCGGCCGACCTGGTGGCGCTCGGCATCACCAACCAGCGCGAGACGACCGTCGTGTGGAACCGCAGGACCGGCCGACCCTACTACAACGCCATCGTCTGGCAGGACACCCGCACCGACCGCATCGCGAGCGCACTGGAACGCGAGGGCAAGGGCGAGGTCATCCGCGCCAAGGCCGGCCTGCCCCCGGCGACCTACTTCTCCGGCGGCAAGATCCAGTGGATCCTCGAGAACGTCGATGGCGTGCGCGCGGACGCCGAGGCGGGCGAGGCCGTCTTCGGCAACACCGACACCTGGCTGCTGTGGAACCTCACGGGCGGCACCGACGGCGGCGTGCACGTCACCGACCCCACCAACGCCAGCCGCACCATGCTCATGAACCTCGAAACCCTCGACTGGGACGACGAACTGCTGTCGTTCTTCGGCATCCCCCGCGCGATGCTCCCCGAGATCCGCCCCTCCTCCAACCCCGAGCTGTACGGCGTCACCCGCGCCACCGGCCCGCTGCGCGGGGAGGTCCCGCTCTCGGGGGACCTCGGCGACCAGCAGGCGGCCACCGTGGGCCAGGTCTGCTTCGGCGTCGGCGAGGCCAAGAACACCTACGGCACCGGCAACTTCCTGCTGCTCAACACCGGCAACGAGCTGGTCCGCTCACAGCACGGCCTGCTGACGACCGTCTGCTACCAGTTCGGCCAGGAGAAGCCGGTCTACGCGCTGGAGGGCTCGATCGCCGTCACCGGGTCGGCCGTCCAGTGGCTGCGCGACCAGCTCGGCATCATCTCCGGCGCGGCGCAGAGCGAGCAGCTCGCACGGCAGGTGCAGGACAACGGCGGGGTGTACTTCGTGCCCGCCTTCTCCGGGCTGTTCGCCCCGTACTGGCGCTCCGACGCGCGCGGCGCCATCGTGGGGCTGTCGCGCTACAACACCAACGCGCACATCGCCCGCGCGACGCTGGAGGCGATCTGCTACCAGAGCCGCGACGTGGTCGAGGCGATGGAGAACGACTCGGGCGTGCGCCTGGACGTGCTGCGCGTGGACGGCGGCGTGACCGCCAACGAGCTGTGCATGCAGATCCAGGCCGACATCCTCGGCGTCCCGGTGTCCAAGCCGGTCGTCGCCGAGACCACCGCCCTGGGCGCCGCGTACGCCGCCGGGCTGGCGCTGGGGTTCTGGGGCTCCACCGAGGAGCTCAAGCGCAACTGGAACGAGGACCGCCGCTGGCAGCCCACCTGGAGCGAGGACCAGCGCGAGAAGGGCTACGCCGGCTGGAAGAAGGCCGTACAACGCACCCTCGACTGGGTCGACGTCGACTGACAGGAGACCCCCGCCTTCCGGCGGGCCACGACAGGCCCGCCGGAAGGCAGACCCCACAGGCGATCGCCGCCCGCCGGTTCCGCCGGAAAGGCCTGAAGGCTCAGACGGGTATCTCTCCGCCGCTCGAGAACGCCTCGCCGACACCGGCGACAGATAGGGCTCCAACTTCTCGCTCCTGTTACCGGGGTCATGGCAACGGGCCGGACTACTGTCTCTCGTCTGGCCTATGGATCGTGGCAAAGCGCGAAATAACGTTGAGTGATCGATCCGTGACTGTGGAGGCCAGTGTTTTCTGTCGGACGCCGGGGTTACCTTGACAACAGCAGACCGATTCACGTGGCTCAGCGGAGGTCTGGGAGGAGGTCAGGATGGCAGTCTTACAACACATGGACCCACAGCAGCCCGACGACGTGGAAGTCATCGAGCTGACGCACGAGGAGTACGAGGCGGCGAAGGAGCAGGCGCTGCACGGGCTGGGTGTCACCTATGACGAACTGGCTCGACAGGCTAAAGAGCGCCGGTTCGACTCGCTCCAGCACCGCAAGCTCTGGCTCCTCATCCGCGAGTACTGATGGGGCGAAGCTTCACACGGAGGCACGAAAATTCGGAGAATACGTCCAACGTACTCTTAACGCGACCATTTGTGATCACATAAGGATTTCCGCGGTCATCTCCCCCCGAGACCGCAACGTCGTCATCGTCGCCAAGGGGTTGACGAAGTCGAACCTGATCCCGGAGCCCTTCCCCCTCCGGTATCTCCCCGGGAGTCGCGTCAGGCCATGGATGGACCTGTCGTTTCGGTTCTGCTACGACCCTGAGGGCGAGTACCTGACCGTGCTGTCCTCCTTCGTGGCCATCTATGCGGACCCTGAGGGCGAAGGACGTCTCTGTCACTTCGACTACGAGCGCAACAAGGCAGACGGCTACCCCGAGGCCCACATCCAGGTGTACGGCGACTCGTCCGTCCTCAAGCAGTGGGGTGGAGAACTTCTGGAACGGGGACTGCACCGCCTGCACTTCCCGGCCGGTCACCGCCGCTTCCGCTGGTGCCTGGAGGACGTGATCGAGTTCCTCGTGAGCGAACGTGTCGTCGAAGGCAAGCCGGGATGGGCTGAGGCGATCGGACCCGGCCGACGCAAGTTCCATCAGATGCAGCTCAGGGCGGCGATCAGGCGTGACATGGATACCGCCATCGCCTACCTGGAGACGGAGGGATACACGGTTACGCGCAAGAAATGATCCATGCGTACAGTCTGGAGGCTTTCCGAGTGCCGGGATCTTCGCGGGGTCAGAGGGAGCGGAGGTGGTCGATGGCGGCGCGGGCGGCCAGGCCTATGGCGGCGTCGGCTCGGGGTTGGTGCTGGGCCGTGCCGATGGAGCGGGTGAAGACCGCGACGGCGTAGCGGCCGCCGTCGGGGTACTCCACGACGCCGACCTCGTTGCGGAGGGTCGGCAGCGACCCGGTCTTCCCGCTGACCACCACGTCGTCGTAGGGGAACCCGGAGGCCAGGCGGTGCGGCCACACCTGCAGGCCGAGCAGGCGGCGGATCGCGGCGCACGCCTCGGGGCCCGCCACCTCGTCCCGCCAGACCATGCCGAGCAGCCGGGTCATCTCGCGCGGCGTGCTGCGGTTGGTGGTGGCGGGGTCGAGCACGCGCAGGCGAGCCAGGTCGCGCGGGTGCGGTGGTCCCTCCAGCGGTCCGAGGTCGGCCTCCAGCGCGGCGAGCATGCCGCGGCAGTCGTGCTCGACGAACGTCCCAGGCAGTCCGAACCGGGCGAGCATGGCGTTCACCGCCTCCAGCCCGACGTGCCGGGCCACGACGTCGGCGGCGGCGTTGTCGCTCACCGCGATCATCAGGTACGCCAGGTCGCGCAGCGAGAGGGTGGCCCCGTCGATCATGGCGGCCAGCCCCGTGCCGCCCGCCGTGCGCTCGCCGGGCTCGACGCGGCACGGCAGCGCCGGGTCGAGCACCCCCGCCTCGGCCTGCCGGTAGAACTCGACCAGCAGGGGGAGCTTGAACACCGACGCCAGCACCACCGGGTCGTCGGCCCCCACGCCGACCTGCGCCCCGGTGTCCAGGTCGATCGCGTGCAGGCTGCCGGTGACCGCGGCGGCCCGGAAGACCGACGCCAGATCGGGAGGCCGCGTACGGGCGGCCCGACCGGCCGGGCGGGAAGGCCCGGCGGCGGTGTCGTGCGCGGCGGGGGCCCGGTCCTCGGGGGTCATGCGAGCAGGCCGGACGCCGGGCGCGGCCTGACCGCGCGGGGCGGCGCCGTTCCCTCGTGGACCATCCCGGCATTGTCCCGCAGGACGCGCAGGGCCACCGCGCCGAACTCCTCCAACGCCTGCGACGTGCGCTGCCAGGCGACCGACACCCGCCAGGCCAGCGGGTCGCCGAGCAGCGGCCGCCAGGCGACGCCGGCCTGCTCGGCGCGGGGGCCGAAGGCCACGGCCGTGCCGGACATGACCAGCCCCAGCGTGAACTGCGGGTGCCGCCCGATGTGCACCTCGCCGGGCACGTACCCGTGGCGGCGGCACTCCGACAGCGTCTCCTCGTGCAGTCCCGGCTCGCTCTCGCGGGGGAACAGCACCAGGTGGCGCGGCGCCAGGTCGGCCAGGTGGACCGAGGAGAACGCGGCCAGCGGGTCGTCCTCGGCGAGCAGCACGCCCGGGTGCTGGACCAGCACGGGCCCGAACCGCAGCCCGGGGGCGCTCACCGGGTGGCGGATCACGCCGCCGTCCAGGGCGCCGTCGGTCAGCGCCCCCACCTGGTCGGCCGTGCCCATCTCGATCAGGCCGAGCCGCACCTCGGGGTGGGCCTCGCGGAAGCCGGCGAGCAGGGCCGCGATGGCGGACCCGCCCAGGTCGGGCGGCACGCCGACGCGCAGTGTGGCGCCGCCACCGGTCGCGCGGGCCAGCAGCGCGGGGATGGCGTCCACCCGCTCGACGATGTCGCGGGCCTCGGCGAGCAGCAGCCGGCCCGCCTCGGTGAGCCGGACCTGGCGGCTGGAGCGGTCGAACAGGCGCACGCCCAGTTCGTCCTCCAGGCGTTTGATGCGCTGGCTGAGCGGCGGCTGCGCCATGCCGAGCCGCACCGCCGCGTTGCCGAAGTGCAGCTCGTCGGCGACGACGGTGAAGTAGCGCAGGTGCCGTACCAGGTCCATCACCAGCGACTATATCCAGATCCGTATGAAAAAGGCGTACATAGCAATATTGGACATAACGGTCAGTCGTCTGCTGTCCTCCTCCTGAGTCGAAGGGGGAACGATGAGACGAGTGACAGTGGTGACCGCCATGGCGCTGGTGCCGCTGGCCGTGGCGGGCGGGGTGGTGTGGGCACTGCGCACCGAGGGGTCGGCCCAGGACACCGCCGCCCGCTACCTGGCCGCCTGGTCCAAGGGTGACTACGCCGCGATGCGCGCCATGGTGGCCGCGCCTCTGGGCGACTTCGAGCAGTGGTACCGCCGCTTCCACGACGACCTGCGCCTCACCTCCGCCCGCTTCACGCCCGGCGCGGTCAAGGAGGGCGGTACGGCGACGACGGTGGACTTCCGCGCCGACCTGCGGGGCCCGGTGGACTTCGGGTACACCGCCACCCTGCGGCTGGTCGAGCGGGACCGCGCGTGGAAGGTGTCCTTCTCGCCCTCATCACTGCACCGCGACCTCACGGCCGGCGCGCGTTTCCGGGTCACCCAGGTGCCGGCGGAGCCCGCGCCGATCCTCGCCGCCGACGGCGCCCGCATCGACACGCCCACCGCCCCGGGCTCGGTGCTCCAGATCGTCGACGGGCTCAAGGCCGAGTACGGCTCCCGGCTGAAGGGCAGGCCGTCGGCCCGCGTGGAGATCGTCAAGGACGGCCGGGCCGTCGGGACGGTGGCGGCCGGGCAGGCCGCGCCGGGCACGCCGCTGCGAACCACCATCGACCTGCGGGTCCACCGGGCGGGGGCGGCGGCGCTGGACGGGGTGCGCAAACCCGCCTCGCTGGTGGCGCTGCGTCCCTCGACGGGCGAGGTGCTGGCCGCTGTCAACCGGCCGGGCGGTTTCAACCGCGCGCTGCTCGGCGCCTATCCGCCGGGGTCGACGTTCAAGGTGGTGACCGCTTCCGCGCTGGTCGCCGGCGGCATGGCCCCCGGCGACACCGTCGAGTGCCCGCCGGAGCGGACCATCGGCGGGTTCGCCTTCCACAACGCCGAGTTCCACGACTTCGGGCGGCTGTCGCTGGAGGACGCCTTCGCCCACTCGTGCAACACCACCTTCGGCAGCCTGGCGGTGGACCGGCTCGGCGGCGCGCGGCTGGCCGAGGTGGCGCGCGGCTTCGGATTCGGCGCGCCGATCACTCCCGGGGTGCCGGCCGTGCGCGCGGCCTTCCCGGCTCCGCGCGACGACACCGACCTGGCCTCGGCGGCGATCGGCCAGGGCCGCGTGCTGGCCAGCCCGCTGAACATGGCCGCCGTGGCCGCCGCCATCGCCGACGGGACCTGGCGGCAGCCCCGGCTCGTGCCGCCGTCTCTGGTGCCCGCGGGCGGGTCGGCGCCGCGCGTGCTGGAGCCCGCGGTCGTCCGCGCCCTGCGCGATCTGATGCCCGCCGTGGTGAGCGAGGGCACCGCGAGCGGCGTGGACTTCCCCGGCGGGACGGCCGGCAAGACCGGCACGGCCGAGTACGGGTCGGGCCGCATGCCGCCGACCCACTCGTGGTTCATCGGTTACCGGGGCGACCTGGCGTTCGCGGTCATCGTCGAGGGCGGGGGGACCGGCGCGGCGGTCGCGGCGCCGGTCGCCGCCCGCTTCCTGTCCCGGCTCGCGACCGGCTGAGGCGCCGGTTGAGACGACGCCCCGCACGGAACGGTGGTGCGCGGGGCCCCGCCCCGGGGCGTCGGTGCGGGCGGCGTCCCGGGGCCGGGCGCGGGGCGGCTCAGTGCCGCGCGCGGGCGGCGACCATGTCGCGGATGCGGTCGGCGGCGCCCACGAACAACCCTGCGGCCTTGAGCAGCCCCGGGTTCGGCGGCGTGTGCGGGTGCGGCCGGGTCGGGGCGATCCTCTTCGCCTTCTCCATCTTGGTGCCGAGCTCCATGGCGCGGTCGGGGCTGATCACCAGGCGCAGCTCCGGCCAGACCTGCTCCTCCTCGTAGGCGATGTGCTCGCGCGCCTCGGCGATGAACTCCGTCAGCATGTCCTCGTACCTGGACTCGCCGGGCTCGTAGTCGATGAGGTCGTTGAGGGTGTACTTCGCCCGCTGTTCCTGCTTGATCGCATGCTCGGCCAGCTCGTCGCCGTGCGGGACCAGGTGCCGCACGGCGGGCCAGAAGTACTCCTCCTCGACCGCCTCGTGCTTGGACTCCTCGATGATGAGCCGGCGCACCTGCTGCTTGCGCTGCCGCATCCGCTCGTCCCCGTCGCCGGTGACGGGCATGTCCTCCAGCTCGACCAGCATTCGCTTGACGTCCTGGTGATCCCGTTCCAGAAACTCGAACACGTTCGCCATGGCTCTGCCTCCCGTGCGATGGCGCGTTCCCCCTTTTGTGGGCTTTGCCCGCATCACCGCAGGTAAACATGGGTTTTGGGTATTCGGCGTTTTTTGTCGGACGGCTCCCGTACGCTCCCCGCATTCGATCAAGGAAGGGACGGCCGGCATGGCGCCGCAGACTACGTACCTGGAGCTCTCCGAGGACGCCGGAAGCGCCCACAAGTTCTACGAAGTGGCGGTGTCGGGCACCCAGGTGACCATCACCTACGGGCGCATCGGTGAGCAGGGCCAGACCAAGGTCTCGGCGTTCGCGAGCACCGAGAAGGCCGAGGCCGCCGCGGCGAGGAAGGTCGGCGAGAAGATCCGCAAGGGGTACGCGCCCGCCGTGCGCGGGATGCGGCAGCGGCGCGCGGTCACCCGCAGGACCATGGTGAGCGTCCGCTCCACCGCCAGCCAGGCCCCGGTGCTGTGGCGCTTCGCCAGCGGCGCCGCCGCGTTCGGCATCTTCGTCGACGAGGACCGCTGCTGGGTCGGCAACCAGAGCGGGGACGTCTACACCGTCACCCACGGCGGCACGGTCACCGGCCACTTCCGCCTGCCCGACGGCGTCAAATGCATCGTCGCCGACGACTTCTGGATCTACGCCGGCGCCGACGACGGCAAGGTGTACGACCTGAGCGGCAAGGTGCCGCGGGTGGCCTACGAGATCGCCGAGGACGTCGACATCTACTGGCTCGACATCGACGACGGCGTGCTCGGCGTCTCCGACCGGGAGGGGCGCATCACCACGATCGACCACGAGGACGAGTTCCAGTGGACCCGCACCGGCGAGGGCAGCGCGGCGTGGATGGTGCGCTGCGACCAGGAGGCCGTCTACCACGGCCACTCGCGCGGCGTCGCGCGGTACGACGCCGCCGACGGCACGCCGGTCTGGCACACCGGCCTCGACGGACAGGTGCTGTTCGGCTGGCAGGACCACGGCGCGGTCTACGCCGGCACCAGCCACAACAAGGTGTACCGCCTGGGCAAGCGCGACGGCGCCGTCGAGGCGGTCTACACCTGCGACGGCGCGGTGTTCTCCTGCGCCGCCGCCCCCGACGGGCGGTTCGTCTTCGCCGGCGACAACCACTCCTCGGTCTACTGCTTCGACCGGTCCGGCAACCGGCTGTGGAAGCTCGCCACCGGGTGCGGCTCGGCCTACTCGATGCAGTTCCTGGACGACCGCCTCTACATCGTGACCACCAACGGCACGCTCGCCTGCGTTGACGCGAGCGAGGAGGCGATCAGGGCGGCCCAGGCCGGCACCGTCCCCGAGCCGGTGGACGTCAAGGCCGCCTCCTCCCTGGCCGTGGTGCGGCCCTCCGCCGTCCTGGAGAGCGTCTCTGTCTCGCACGCCGACGGCGGCATCATGGTCGAGTGCGTCCGCGAGGGCGACCGGCTGCGCGTGCGCGTCCTGAGCCCCGGCTACGACCCGGGGTGGAACGTCCAGTTCCCGAAGGGCGTGCGCGAGGCCGGGGCGCGTTACCTGGTCGAGGGCGTCCGCTCCTCCGAGCGCGGCGGCTACTACCGCGCCTACGGCGACATCCGCCGCCTGCTCTGACCACGCCCGCGCCGCCCAGGACCGAGCGCCTCCGCGAGGCCGCCCGGCCCGGCTCCGCTCACCCTTGCCGGGCTCGAGGTCGGGCGCGCTGGTGAGCCGCGCCGTGGCCGGGTTCGCCCGGCGGAGCATGAGACGAGATGGGCATGCGGAGGCCGGCCCTCTCGTACTGTGAGCCTGTCATAAAGTCAGGTTCTCCGGTAAGAAGCGGGCTTCACGGCTGTTGGGCTGGGGGAGCGCTGGGTATGTGAGGCAGCGGCGAGGCGTCGCCGTCCCTCACGAGGAGGCCCCCTGTGACCGTGACCGGACAGCCCCCGGTACCCGTGTCCCGCACCCCCTGGAAGGCCGTGCTCGGCGGCTCGATCGGCAACATGGTCGAGTGGTACGACTGGTTCGCCTATGCCAGCTTCGCCACCTACTTCGCGGCGTCGTTCTTCCCCAAGGGCGACGCCACGGCGCAGTTGCTGAACACCGCCGGCATCTTCGCGGTCGGCTTCTTCATGCGTCCCGTCGGGGGCTGGCTGCTCGGCAGGTACGCCGACCGCAGGGGACGCAAGGCCGCGCTCACCCTCACCGTCACCCTCATGTCGCTGAGCGCGCTGCTGATCGCCGTCGCCCCGACCTACGCGCAGGTCGGCTACTTCGGCGCCGCGGTGCTGCTGCTCGCCCGGCTGCTGCAGGGCCTGTCGGTGGGCGGGGAGTACGCGGCGAGCGCCACCTACCTCACCGAGGCCTCCCACCCGCGCCGGCGCGGGTTCTCCTCCAGCTTCCAGTACGTCTCGATGACCATCGGCCAGTTGATCGGCCTCGGCCTGCTGATGGCGCTCCAGCACACCATGACCGACCAGACGCTGCACTCCTGGGGCTGGCGCGTCCCGTTCGCCGTGGGCGCGGTGGGGGCCGTCGTGGTGCTCTACATCCGGCGCGGCCTGCTGGAGACCGAGGCGTTCGAGGAGGAGGAGACCGCGGCGCCCGCGCGGCGCGGCACGATCAAGGGGCTGCTGTCGCACAAGAGGGAGTTCGCCCTGGTGGTGGCGCTGACCATGGGCGGGACCTTGGCTTACTACACCTACACCACCTACCTCACCAAGTACCTGTCCAACACCGTGGGGCTGTCCAAGTCGGACGCCACGCTGGTCAGCTTCATCGCCCTGTCGATCTTCTGCCTGCTCCAGCCGCTCGCGGGCGCCCTGTCCGACCGCATCGGGCGCCGGCCGCTGCTGATCGGCTTCGGCGTCGGCTCGATGCTGGGCACCGTGCCCATCATGACCGCGCTCCAGGGCGCCGAGACCGTCGGCCGGGCGCTGCTGCTCTCCCTGGCCGCGCTGGTCATCGTGACCGGCTACACCTCGATCAACGCCTGCGTGAAGGCCGAGCTGTTCCCGACCCATGTGCGCGCGCTCGGCGTCGCTCTGCCCTACGCCATCGCCAACGCGCTGTTCGGCGGCACGGCGGAGTACGTGGCGCTGTGGTTCAAGGACGCCGGCGTGGAGTCCGGCTTCTTCTGGTACGTCGCCGGCTGCGCGGCGGTCTCGCTGGTGGTGTACCTGACGATGCGCGAGACCCGGAACGCGGCGCTCAGCCGCTCCGAGCGGGCCGGCGACGTCCCCCAGCCGGCCTGACGCCACCGGCACGCCGAGCGCCTGAGCGGCAGAGCCAGAACGTCAGGCCCAGAACGTCAGGCCCAGCACGTCAGGCCCAGCACGTCAGGGCAGGAACGCCGACGGGCTCGACCGCTGCCGATGGTTCAGGCGACGCTGTCCGGGTGTCGCTCGGCGGCCCCGGCGGGAACGGGCGCCGGGTTGACGATGAACAGGTGCGAGCGGGCGTGCCGGCCCAGCTCGCGCCCGGCGCTGGCGTCCATCAGGGCGGCGATGCCGCCGTGGGTGGGCGCGCCGACCACGATGACGCTCGCGCCGATCTGGTTGGCGTGCTCGGCGACCAGCCGCCCGGCGCCGCCGTGGTCGCAGGCGCCGAGGAGCACGTGCCCGACGGCGGGGACGTCGCTGCGGGCCAGCAGTCGCAGGTGCCGCCGCACGGTCGCCCTGGACGCCTCCAGGCTCTCGCCTTCGGCCGCGCCCTCACCGGTGACGGCGCCCTCCTGGGCGTGCAGCAGGTGGACGGACCTGCCGGCGAGCGCGGCCAGCCGCGCGGCGGCCTCGGTCACCCTGACGGCCGCGGGGGAGCCGTCGATCGCCGCCACGATCGGCGCCCCGCCGCCGCCCGCCGTCGCGCCGCCGCGGTCGCCCTCGGTGTCGCCGTTCAGGGTGACCAGGACGGCCCCGGTGCGCGCGGCGACGGCGGGCTCGGAGGTGGCGGGCTCGGAGGTGGCTGGCTCGGAGGTGGCCTGGCCGCCTTCGGCCTGGACGCGCTCCGCCTCGACCAGGTGCCCGTGCGCGGTGGACAAGATCACGATGCCGAGCACCAGCGCCCCCGCCCCGATGAAGAACGGCACGTGGATGTTGGTGAGCTCGACCAGTTTGCCCGCCGCGAACGGGGCGAGGCCGCCGCCGATGAAGCGGACGAACCCGTAGGCGGCCGACGCGATCGGGCGCTCGACGGGGGCGACGGTCATCACGGCCTGCGTGGTGACGGTGTTGTTGATCCCGATGAAGACCCCGGCCACGATCACCGCGGTCACCAGCACCGGTGGATGCGTCGTCCAGATCGCGATGACGAGCACGGTCACCGCGAACAGGGCGAGGTTGGCGTACAGCGTCCGGGCGATGCCGAAGCGGCTCTGCAGCCAGGGCGCGCCGAACACCGAGAACAGCGCGACGAGCAGGCCCCAGCCGGTGAAGACGAAACCGAGCTGGATGGCGTCCAGCCCCATCGGGAAGGGGGCGTAGCCGAGGACGGTGAAGAACGCCCAGTTGTAGCAGAGCGCGGTCAGCGACATGGTCAGCAGGCCGCGGTGCCGCAGCGCGCGCAGCGGGTCCAGCAGGCTGGTCTTGCGCTGAGGGCGCGGCGTCCGCTCCACCAGCACGACCGTGGCGATCAGCGCGACGGCCATCAGCACCGACACCCCGTAGAACGGGCCGCGCCAGCTCACGTGGCCGAGCAGGCCGCCGAGCAGCGGGCCCACCGCGATGCCGAGGCCGAGCGCGGCCTCGTACAGGATGATCGCGCCCGCGAAGCCGCCGCTGGCCGAGGCGACGATGACCGCGAGCGAGGTGGCGATGAACAACGCGTTGCCGATGCCCCAGCCGGCCCGGAAGCCGACGATCGCCCCGATGCTCGGCGACGCCCCGGCCAGCGCGCTGAACACCACGATGAGCACCAGGCCCGCCATCAGCGTGAACTTCGCGCCGATGCGACTGGACACCCAGCCGGTGATCAGCATCGCGACGGCCGTGACCACCAGGTAGCTCGTGAAGAGCAGCGTGACCTGGCTGGGCGTGGCGTTCAGCTCGTGGGAGATCGCGGGCAGGATCGGGTCGACCAGCCCGATGCCCATGAACGAGACCACGCAGGCGAAGGCGACGGCGAACACCGCTTTCGGCTGCCTGAACGGGCTCGCGCTCGCTCCGGCGGGATGACCACTCATCAATGCTCCATCTCATGGCGGCGCCGGCCATCTGGCCTCGGCTACGACGCTCGGCGGTTGCTCGGTTCCAGGGACTCGGCGCGGGTCGTCCGGCTCCGGCGGGTCAGCGGGAGGCGTCGGACCGGTCGTCGGGGATCAGGCGCGTCAGGCTCTCGATGGCGGGGAGCGCGGCGACCAGCGCGTTCCGCTCGTCCTCCGAAAGCCGGGTCAGCAGCCGGGCGAGCGCGTCGGTGCGCACCTTGCGCCGCGCGGCCAGGGCGGCGCGCCCGGCGTCGGTGATGTGCACCCGGACGACCCGTCCGTCCCGCGGATCGCCGGCCCGCTCGGCCAGGCCCGCCTCCTGCAACCGGGAGACGAGCTGCGTCATCGCCGGCTGGGTGACGCCCTCACGTGCGGCCAGCTCGGTCAGGCGGCAGGGGCCCGAACGTTCGAGCGTGGCCAGCGTCGCGGCCGAGGTGAGCGAGAGCTCCCCGCGAGCGGTCAGCCGCAACACCATGCGAGTGAGCCGTTCCAGGGCGGTCGTCACCTCGGTCGCCGGAAAGTGGCGCGCGTCCGCCATGACCGGAAAATTCATAAGACACTTATATCAACGCATTATGTATCCGGCCACCCCAGCACCTGCGCAAGCGACGATGACCCGCGCAAGCGAGGTGACCTGCGCAAGCGATGTGGATATGCGCTGGCAAGGCATGTGCGAGCGATGAGGGCGCTCTCCGCCCGATACGGCCCCTGATGGAGGACTCGGGCGTCCAGTGCGCTGACCGCTTACCTGTCGCCGGCCGTGATGCCCTGGCCGCCTTGGCCGGACCTTTTCCGGTGCCAGGTCGCTGGGAAGGAGGTCGGCGGATCCGGCGCCGTGTCCGGCGAGCTATCCGGTGAACCTTCGCGGGCACAGGATCGTCCTGTGCCCGTCCTGGGGCCTTTTCTCTGGCGCCGGGTCGGTGGGAAGGGGGACGGTGGATCCGGCGCCGTGTGCGGCGGGCTGCGGCGGTCGCCGCGGCTCAGCGGCGGGGGTGTCTGAGCTTGATGTTGCCCATGCCGACGCGGCCGCTGACGCGCAGCACCGGCAGGCCCGGCTCGGCGACAGAGGTGATCTTGTTGACGACGTTGCCCATGCCGGTCGTCACGTTCTCGACCACGACCGCCCAGCCCCGGGGCACGATGACGATGATGTTGCCCGGCCCGCAGGTGATGTTCAGCAGCACCTCGGGGTGCGGGCAGGTCGCCGCGGTGAAGTCGATCTTGATGTTGCCCCAGGTGCACTCGGCGACGATGTGCCGGGGGACCGTCCACTGGCCCGCCTGGGCGATGGAACCCGAGCCGGTGCGCAGCACCAGCGGCTCGGTGGCGGCGGCCATCACGGCGGTGGAGGAAGCCACACGCGGCAGGTCCTCGATCAGCGCGTCCAGCTCGGCGTAGGTCCTGGCCGCGTAGGTCCGGTCGAGCCGTTCTTCCAGCTCCTCCAGAGTGATCCGGCCCTCGCCGGCGGCGATGCGCAGACGTTCGGACACGGCCTCCCGGTCGGCGTCCGACGCCCGTACGTTTCCGATCGCATCCGTCATATCACCACCGTAGCGAAGGATGCCGATCTGCCGGAGCCTCCGTACCGTAGAGATCGTGGCCGGGGGCGCGGGACAGGACGGGCGATTGTGCGGTACGACGGGAAGCGTGGCGGAACCTCCTCGCACTACCATCTCGGCTGCCCGGGATCCTATTGGTGTGATCGGCACCGGAACGGTGGAGATGGACGGTCGTGAACGTCGGCGGTTGCCCCCTGGCGTGCGCCCGTTGTTCGGCGACGGCGGAGAGGGGCGGACGCTTTCGGTTGAGTTGCCCGCCGGGTCGGTCGTGTGGCCCGACCCCACCTACCTCCGCTTCCCCTCGGCGGTCCGCGGCCGTCCGGCCTTCTGGCTGAGCGAGGCGCCCGCGACCGGCTCCCTGTACGCGCGGCTGCGGGCCGAGCACCCCCGTTCGGGGCTGTGGCCGGTGCTGCTGGAGGAGTCGGTGCAGCCGTGGTCGGTCGGGCAGATCGCCCCCGACGCCGCCGCGGAGATCGACAACTACAACGTCGGCGCCTTCATGGAAGAGGTGTGGGCCGACTGGGTCCAGCGGGCGTCGGAGGACCAGATCGAGATCCTCGACCCTTTCGGCCCCCTCTGCCCGGGCCCCGCGGAACCCACGGAGCTCGTGGAACCTGGCGGGACGAGGCCCGACCCCGGCGCGGTGGCCGACTGGTACGCCGCCACGCTGGCCGAGCAGGGCATGCCCGTGGGCCTGGCAGCGGTCGACCGCGGCGCCGACGCCCTGGCCGTCATGGGATGGCAGGGCGCGCTGCACCACAACGAGTGGAACGTCCCGCTCGCCGCCGTGGTGCGAAGCTGGGAGGACCGCTTCGGCGCGCGGCTGGTCTGCATGGGGTTCAACACGCTGGAGCTCAGCGTGGCGGCGCCGCCCACCACCGCGCACCACGCCGTCCATATCGCCGCCGAGCACTGGGCGTTCTGCCCGGACGCCATCATCCAGGGCGCCGGCACCCTCCAGGACTACGCCGAGCAGCTCCGCGGCCGGCACACCTGGTCCTTCTGGTGGGACTGACCTCCGGCGGCGGGGAGCGACCCCGGGCGGCGCGGCATCCCGGGAGAGATCGTCCGCGCCGCCCGTGAGATGATGGGCGCGTGCTTCGCCGGATCGGGTGTGACGTGGACGACGGGCGGGGCGCAGGCGCCGCAGGCCCGGCGGGCCGTCACGCGCGAGTCGCCGCGAGGCCGAGTGATCGCCCGTCAACCACCAGGAGGTCCGCATGACTGCCGACGCGCCCGAGCCGGCGACCGAGACCCGGGCCGCCGGAACGCCCGCGACCGACGCGCGGAGCGCCGACGCCCCAGACACCCCTGGCAACCCGGACACCGCCGGTACCGAGGCCTCCGCGGCGGACGTCCCCGGCCCTGAGACCCCCGACGACGAGCTGAAGCGGAAGTTCCGCGAGGCCCTCGAGCGCAAGCGGCGCACCCAGGCCGACTCGAACGGCGGCGGTGGCGGCAAGGAGGGCTCCAAGATCCACGGCGCCCACGGACCGGCCGCGGGCAAGCGTTCGTTCCGCCGCAAGAGCGGCGGCTGACCACCCTCATCGCGGGCCGGCCCTTCTGGGACAGCAGGGCCATCTCGCCACGTCGGGCCTCCTGGGGCGGCGGGTCATGCAGTCGGCCGGGATTCCCCGGACAGCACGGTCACCTCGCCGGGCCGGGACTCCCGGAGCGGCGGGGTCATCCACTCGGGGCGGGACGTCAGGGCAGCGGGGTCACCTGGTCGCCCAGGCGCATGTGGCCCGGGCCTTCGGGGATCAGGCGGACGCCGAAGAACACCCTCCCGTCCCACTTGCGATGCCGCGAGAGGGTGCGCACCGGTTCGCTGCCCGGCGTGAGCGTGCGGGTGTCGATGGTGGTGAGCACGCAGCGGTCGCAGTGCTCGGCGAAGCGGTAGCCGACCTCGCCGATGCGCACGCGCGTCCAGGAGTCCTCGGCGAACGGCTCACCGCCGTCGACGACGACGTTCGGCCGGAACCGGTGCATCGGCAGCGGCGCGGGCGGCTCCTCGCCGCGCTCGACGGCGTCCTGGGCGATCCAGTCGTCCAGTGACCGCAGCGACGCCAGGGAGGTCAGCAGCAGCGGTCCGTCGTCCTGGAGCACCATGGTGTCGCCTGGCCGGCCGCCGTGCGACGGGCCGACGGGGCGCCGCCGCGGGTCCTCCAGCCACACCAGCCGGGCGGGCGTGCCGAGCGCCCGCGACATCCACCGGTCGGCCGCTTCGCCCGCTCCCACCGCCACGTGCAGGCGGTCGAGGCGCACCGGCCGGCGCGGACCGCCGGCGGGCGGGCTCACCTCGATCGGCGCGAGCCCGGGGGCGGCCAGCGTGATCGCGCCGGCGGCGGCGGGCGTGGCGGTCACCCCGAGCATCGCGTGCAGATCGCGCGCGGTGTGGACCTGACCGTCCTCGGCCGTGACCGCCCAGCGGCGGTCGCCGGCGAGGCCCCAGGGCTCCACGGCGGCCGTGTCCACCGTCACCCCGTCGAGGGACTTGACCGGATAAATGTTGATCTCCGTCACGCGCACGAACCCACGGTAACGCTCGACTATTTGGGAGCGCTCCCACCTGGCTCGATGGACACTCCTCCCAAATGCCGAAAATGGGCCTCTCCACCGTCATTGAGCGGCATTCGCCCCCAGATCACGACAGAACGCCGCCGCGTGTGCCCCCCAGATCGGGGAACAATCTTGTTGCGAGTGATTCACATCACTGACTTATTGCCGTAATGTATGTGGGAGCGCTCCCACTAAGGAGATTCCCGGTGTCCGTCACCTTCCCCGCGAATCGCACGACCGGAGCGGACGTGCTCAGTGGCCTCCCCCTGCGGACGGCCGAATGGATACTGTCCGCGAGAGCCGAGAGCGTCCGCGCGGCACGTGCACTGGTGGGCAGGGAACTGCGAAGCTGGGGCACCGGAGGGCTGGTCGACGACTGCACGCTGATCATCAGTGAGCTGGTCACCAACGCCATCCAGCATGGCGGCACGGCGTTCTCGCTCAGGCTCGGCAGCGACGGGAACTGGGTGTACGGCGAGGTCTTCGACGCAGGCGACGGCCTGCCCTGCGTGGGCTCGGAAGACCTGGACGCCACCTGCGGGCGGGGTCTGCTGATCGTCGGCACGCTCGCCGACGACTGGGGCGTCGTCGAGGCCCAGGGCGGCGGCAAGATCGTGTGGTTCGTCGCGGGCCTCGGTGGCGAACCCGTGAGCTGACCTCGCGGTTCGGGGGTCTGTGAGGTCTCGCCGGGGCACGGTGATCACCGGGCGGTGCGTGCTTCGGCGATCCGGTACGGCTTGCGCCGATGGCGGAGCCCGCCCTCAGGGGCAGCAGCCCGCCCTCGGGCAAGCCGTACCGGCACCAATCTCCCCGTGAGGACGGCCGTGGCGGCGCGCGGGGTCAGCGGAAGGCGTCCAGGCCCGTGACCGCCCGCCCGAGGGTGAGCGCGTGGACCTCCTCGGTGCCCTCGTAGGTGGCGACGGTCTCCAGGTTCACCATGTGGCGCATCACCGGATACTCCAGGGTGATGCCGTTGGCGCCGTGGATGCCGCGCGCGGTGGCCGCCACCCGCTGGGCCGCCCGCACGTTGGCGAGCTTGCCGAAGCTGACGTGCGCGTGGTGGGCGAGGCCGGCGTCCTTGAGCCGTCCGATGCGCAACGCCGTCATCATGGCGTGGTTGACGTCCACGAGCATGTCGGCGAGCTTGCGCTGGGTGAGCTGGAAGCCGCCGATCGGCCGGTCGAACTGCACCCGGCTCTTGGAGTAGTCGATCGAGGCCAGCAGGCAGGTGCGGGCCGCTCCCGCGACGCCCCAGACGATGCCGAACCGCGCCTCCGACAGGCACGACAGCGGCGCCTTCAGGCCCTCGGCGCCGGGCAGTAGCGCCTCCTTGGGCAGTCGCACCCCGTCGAGCACCAGCTCGGAGGTGATCGAGGCGCGCAGCGAGATCTTCTTGTGGATCACGTTGGCCGAGAACCCCGGGGCGGAGGTCGGCACCAGGAAACCGCGGATGCCCTCGTCGGTCCTGGCCCACACGATCGCGACGTCGGCCACCGAGCCGTTCGTGATCCACATCTTGGTCCCGTCGAGCACCCAGTCGTCGCCGTCGCGGCGGGCGCGGGTGCGCATCGAGCCGGGGTCGCTGCCGGAGTCGGGCTCGGTCAGCCCGAAACAGCCCAGAGCCTCGCCGGTCACCATGCGCGGCAGCCACTCCTGCTTCTGCTCGCCGCTCCCGTACTTGTGGATCGCGGTCATCGCCAGCGACCCCTGCACCGAGACGAAGCTGCGCAGCCCGCTGTCCACGGCCTCCAGCTCGCGGCAGGCCAGCCCGTAGCTCACCGCGTTGGTGCCCGCGCAGCCGTACCCGGACAGGTGCATGCCGAACACGCCGAGCTTGCCCATGCTCCGGGCCAGGCCGCGCGGGTCGGGGATCGTACCGGCCTCGAACCAGTCGGCGACATGGGGGAGGAGCTCGGCGCTGCCGTAGTCGCGCACCGCGTCGCGGATCGCGCGCTCCTCGTCGGACAGCTCACCATCGACGTCGAGAAAGTCATGAGGGTTCATACGGTCACCGTCATCGGTCGCGGAGGTGCCCGGTGCGGCGCTCCTGTTACCAGCACCCAATCACAGCCGCCCGGCCGCCGCAGGAGAGGGGATGGCCGGGACCCGCTCGGCCCCGGCCGGTGACCTCAGTCGAGATCCTGCCGCCGCTTGGCCCTCGGCGAGAGGCGCTTGAGCGCCCGGTCGAAGACGTCGCCGAAGGGGTTCTCCTGGACGAGGTAGGTCCAGGTGGCCGTGGGACGGCGAAGGCCGCTGTCGGGCGCGTCCAGACCGTCCGCGGTGATGGTCGCCGTGCGGAACGTCTCGACCGAGCGGCTCTCGACCTCCTCCATCAGGTGGCGGTAGGCGGAGACGCCCTCGCGGTGGAACTCCTCCAGCGGCCTGAGCTTGTGGCCGAGCGCCCGCAAGTGGATGCCTTCCCGCACGTCGGACATGTAGCCCAGGTACTCGGTCCAGCAGCGGTCCAGGTGAAACAGGAGGATCTGGCGAGCCGCGTCCTTCAGTACAGGGTCCTCCACGCTCCCGGACAGCTCCTCCCAGCGGTCGGGGACGGCCTTGGCGAGCGCGTCGGCCGCGGAGTCGCCGTGCAGCACCTTGTCGCGCTGCTCCAGCACCAGGTCGCGCTGCTGCTCCAGGAGCCGGGTGTAGCGCCAGGTGTTGCGGTGGATCTCCAGGTGGGCGCCCTCGGCGACCCGCTGGGCGTGGCCGACGACGTACCCGGCCCGCTTGTGCAGGACGACGCCGTCGTCCCCCGCCTTGGGCAGGGCCTCGTCGGGGGCGTAGTGCGAGATCAGAGGGTCTTCGAGGCTGACCAGGAACACCGAGCCGCCCGGGTCGCCCTGGCGGCCGGCGCGCCCGCGCAGCTGGTCGTCCAGGCGGCTGCTCGCGTGCCTGCCCGAGCCGATGACGTACAGGCCGCCCAGCTCGGCGACGCCCTCGCCGAGGCGGATGTCGGTGCCCCGGCCGGCCATCTGCGTGGACACGGTGATCGCCGCCCGCTCGCCGGCGCGCGCGATGATCGCGGCCTCCTGCGCGTCGTTCTTGGCGTTGAGGACGACGCAGTCGAGGCCGTCGGCGGCCAGGTCGGCGGCCAGGCGCTCGGACTCCGACACGTCCAGGGTGCCGACCAGGATCGGCCGCCCGGTGGCGTGGACGCGGCCGATCTCCGCGGCCAGCGCGCGCTCCTTGTCGGCGACGGTGCCGTAGACGCGGTCGGGTTCGTCGACGCGCACGCACGGCTTGTTGGAGGGGATGACCGCGACCTTCAGCCCGTAGAACTCCCTGAGCTGCTCCTCGACCGCCACCGCCGTACCCGTCATGCCGCATATCTCGGGATATCTGCGGATGAGGCCCTGGATGGTGATCGAGTCGAGGATCTCGCCGGTCTCGCTGGCGGGCAGTGCCTCCTTGGCCTCCACGGCGGCCTGCAGGCCGTCGGGCCAGCGCTGGAGCGTCGCCACCCGGCCGCGGGACTGGCTGACCAGGTGGATGCGCCCGTCGCGCACCAGGTAGTCCACGTCGCGGGTGAGCAGGGCATGGGCGTGCAGGGCCAGGTTCACCCGGGTCAGCACGTCGGGGGTCTCGTACAGGTTGATGCCGCCCAGGGCCTTCTCGACGGCGTCGGTGCCCTTGGCGGTCAGGAAGACGTTGCGTTCCTGGTCGTCCAGCTCGTAGTGGTAGCCGCGGGACAGCCGGCGGACCAGTTCGGCGGTCTCGGGCGCGTCCATCCCGGAGTCGGTCGCGCCGGCCAGCACCAGCGGGACGCGCGCCTCGTCCACCAGCACCGAGTCGGCCTCGTCGATCACCGCGACGGAGGGCTCGGGGACGACCAGATCGTCCGGCGACGTCGCGACGCGGTCGCGCAGCACGTCGAAGCCGATCTCGCTGACCGGGGCGTAGGTGACGTCCTTGGCGTAGGCCTCCCTGCGCTGCTCGCGCGTGGAGGACTGCTCGATGAAGCCCACCGACACCCCGAGGGCCTCGTACAGCGGACCCATCCACTCGGCGTCGCGGCGGGCCAGGTAGTCGTTCACCGAGATCACATGGACGCGTCTGCCCCGCAGGGCGTACCCGGCGGCGGCGATGGCGCCGGCGAGCGTCTTGCCCTCACCGGTCGCCATCTCGGCGACCTGCCCGGACATCAGCGCGAGGGCGCCGACCAACTGGACGTCGAACGGCCGCATGCCGAGCGTGCGGCGCGCGGCCTCGCGGGCGATCGCGCAGTATTCGGCCAGGTCGTCCGGGTCAGGGCGGGGAAGATCGGCCAGCGCCTTGATCCGCTCTTCGTGGCCGCCCGCCTGTGTCGCAAGACGCTGAAAGGGGCCGATGTTTGCGCTTCCCGGACGATCCAGGAGATTTCTGATAAATCGCGGTATCGAGGCCACGTCACCTCCAACGCCTCCAACTGTAACCGCGATTCCGCCCTCCGGCCGCCGCCTCAGCCGCTGTGCGCGGGCACGTCCTGCTTGGCCGACGCCGGGCGCTCCGACAGCGGGACCTCCTTGACGAAGAACGCCAGGACCAGGCCCACCAGGATCAGCGGCACCACGTACAGGAAGATCGGCGGCAGCGCCTGCGCGTACGCCCGGGCGATGACCTGGCGCACCGAGGGCGGCAGGTTGTGCACCATCTGCGGGGTCATCGCGTTGACCCCGCTCGCCGGAAGCCGGGCGCCGCTTGCGGCCAGCACGTCCGACAGGCGGTGGATGAAGATCGAGCCGACCAGCGACGTGCCGAGCGAGGCGCCCGTCTGGCGGAAGTAGTTCACGGCCGAGGTGGCCGCGCCCACGTCGCGGTGGCCGACGGAGTTCTGCACGATCAGCACGAGCGTCTGCATCACCATGCCGAGCCCGAACCCGGTGACGAACATGTAGAGGCCGTTGAGGACCATCGAGGAGTCGGCGGTCATCCGCGACAGCAGCGCCAGGCCCGCCGCCAGGATCGCCATGCCGGCGATCGGGAAGGCGCGGTAGTGCCCGGTCGCCGAGATGACCCGCCCCGAGCCGATCGAGGTGATCGTCATGCCCGCCACCATCGGCAGCATCAGCAGCCCGGACCCCGTCGCGCTGGCCCCGTTCACCATCTGCAGGAACGTGGGCAGGTAGGCGATCGCGGCGAACATGCCGACGCCCACGAACACCGAGATCGCGGCGGGCAGGGTGAACAGGTCGTTGCGGAACAGGCGCAGCGGGATGATCGGCTCGGCCGCCACCCGCTCGGCCAGCACGAACCCGATCGCGAGCACCACCACCCCGGCCCCGAGCGCGATGATCACCGGCGAGTCCCACGCGTACTGCGTGCCGCCCCAGCTCGTCACCAGCACGATGCACGTGGAGGCGCCCGCCAGCAGCGCCGTGCCTAGAATGTCCAGCCTTGGGCGTGCCTTCGGCCTGGGCAGCCGGAGCACGACGGCGGTGACCCCCAGCGCGACCAGCCCGAGCGGCAGGTTCACGTAGAAGCACCACCGCCAGCTCGCGTGGTCGGTGAAGAAGCCGCCGATGAGCGGGCCGATGACCGACGACAGGCCCCACACCGCGCCGATGACGCCCACGTACCGGCCGCGCTCGCGCGGGGAGACCAGATCGGCCACGATCGCCTGCACGCCGATCATCAGGCCGCCGCCGCCGAGCCCCTGGAGGGCGCGGAAGGCGATGAGCTGCGGCATGTTCCGCGCCA
Organism: Sphaerisporangium sp. NPDC004334; assembly: GCF_053602655.1. Classification (NCBI taxonomy): domain Bacteria; kingdom Bacillati; phylum Actinomycetota; class Actinomycetes; order Streptosporangiales; family Streptosporangiaceae; genus Sphaerisporangium; species Sphaerisporangium sp. NPDC004334. The sequence goes on along the minus strand of NZ_JBSGDZ010000021.1, from coordinate 46,529 downwards.
TGCCGCACAGCACCGACCCGACCAGGAAGATCACGATGGCGGCCTGAAAGACGATCTTCCGGCCGATCAGGTCGCCGAGCTTGCCGTAGATGGGCAGGCCGATGGTCGAGGCCAGGATGTAGGCGGTGACGATCCAGCCGATGTGTTCCAGGCCCTTGAGGTCGCCGACGATCGTCGGCAGGGCGGTCGACACGATCGTCTGGTCCAGAGCCGCCAGGAGCAGGGCGACCATGAGGCCCGCGAAGACCAGGCGCACCTGCCTAGGCCCCAGCGGGGCTGCCTCGGCGCTCATCCACGCCCCTCTCCTGTACGGCTGCAAGGCCTTTCCAGCCTACGCACGGTCGAACCTTCGCACCCGCCACACCCACCGGATGCACCCACCTTGTGATCTCCCGGCTCCGCCGTCTTCCCGGTGCGGCACGCCCTACGGTCTGACCGCACCCGGCGCACGTTCGTGGACGTGCCGGCCGGCGCCGCCTCGGCGGCCGCTCTGGCCCGGCTCGCCGGCGGCGAGGACCGCCACGGAGGCCAGCAGGACGGCCGCGCCCGCGGCCGAGGTGACCGTCAGCCGCTCACCGAGCAGCACCACGCCGAGGACGGTGGCGCCCGCCGGCTCCAGCAGCGCGACCACCGAGGCCGTCGTCGCCCGCACCGACGTGAGCCCGGCGAAGAACAGGCTGTAGGCCAGCGCGGTCGGCATCGCCCCGAGGTAGCCGAGCAGCGCCACCGAGGCCATCGCATCCCCGCTCGGCACAAGGCCCTCGGCCGCCGCCACCGGCAGCAGCAGCACCCCGCCCACTGCGAACCCCCACATGGCCGTCCCGGCCGTACGGGACTGATCGGAACGTCCGGAATGACGGGAAAGCAGCGTCACCCCGGCATAGGCGACGGCCGACAGCAGGGCCAGCCCGATCCCGGTCACCGAACCGTCCGAGGGACCGCCCATCAACAGCGCCAGGCCCGCGAGGGCCAGCCCCATGCTGATCGCCCCCCTGCGGCCGAGCCGCTCCGCCAGCAGCAGCCGCGCCCCGAGGGCCACCAGCGCCGGGCTCGCGCCCAGTGTGGTCGCCGTGGCCACGGCCACGCCGCTCGCCGCGACCGCGCCGAAATAGGCCGCCTGCGACACCGCCAGCCCGGCCCCCACCAACACCAGCCCGGCCCACCCAGCCCGCCGCCCCCGGACCTCGGGCCGCCGGTCGCCGAGCCTGGTCAGACGGGCGGCGGCGAACAGCAGCAGGGCGCCGAAGACGAAGCGCCAGAAGGACACGGCCACCGGGCCGAGCCCGCTGACCCGGTACAACATGGCCGCCGCGGGGCCGCCCGTGCCCCAGATGGCTGCCGCGACGGTGACGTACAGCATGCCTCGCCGTACGGAGACGTGCGTCATGAACTCTCTCCAGAAGAGTGAAAGCGGAAAAGGCCCCAGAACGCGGGCAGCCGCCACCCACCGAGCCGTCAGGCCCGGTCAGTCGGAGAGAAACCGCCCGCTAACGCGCGGGCGGCGGAGAAACGATCAGAACGCGACGCATGGCGCCAGAGTAGCGTCCCGGCCGGTGCCGGCGAATGTCCCTGTTCCCCTTCCGTGACCCGGCGAATTGGTGGATGTTGGGTTGAGGCATCTCGTCCAGTGGAGGCGTGCATTGACGAAGGTCGTGCGCACGGCCGATGGCAGGAGACTCGCGGTAGAGGAGAAGAGAAGACCCGGCAGGACCGTACACACGGCTGACGGCAGGCAACTGGCGGTCGACGAGAGGGGGAAACCCGACGGGGAACCGGTGTTCCTGCTGCACGGCACCCCTGGGAGCAGGGTGGGACCATGCCCGCGCGGCTCGGTCCTCTACCGGCTGGGCGTGCGGCTGATCACCTTCGATCGCCCTGGGTACGGCCTCTCCGACCGCCTGGTCGGCCGCTCGGTGGCCAGCGCGGCCCAAGACGTTGTTGCGATCGCCGACGCGCTCGGCCTCGACCGGTTCTCGGTGGTCGGCCGGTCGGGAGGCGGCCCGCACGCCCTGGCGTGCGCCGCGCTGCTGCCCGATCGTGTTCTGCGGGTCGCGGTGCTGGTCGGCATCGCTCCGCGTGCCGCCGAAGGCCTCGACTGGTTCGGCGGAATGACCGAGTCCAACATCACCGAGTACCGCTTCGCTCTCGCCGGGCGTAGCCGCTTCGCCGACTGGCTCGCTCCCACCGTGCGGCGAATCCGCACCGATCCGGGAAGCCTTATCGCCAGTCTGTACCACGAGCTTCCGGAGGCGGACCGGCGCATGGTCGCCAACCCTGGTGTACGTGCGATGCTCGTCGCCAATTTCGCCGAGGCGTTGCGCCACTCACAGGACGGTTGGCTCGACGACTCCATCGCCTTTCTCGCCCCGTGGGGGTTCGACCCCGCGGCCATACGGGTGCCGACTCTCCTCTGGCACGGAGAGAAGGACAAGATCTCCCCGATCGGCCATTCGCGCTGGCTGGCCGCTCGCATCCGCACGGCGACGATACAGGTAGAGCCGGACGCCGCACACTTCGGCTCTCTGGCCGCGCTTCCAGACCTGCTGCCCTGGCTGGTCAACGGCGAGAAGGCCGCCTGAGGGGCGCCGCCACGGCCGTCGCGTCAGCGGTCACCACGGCAGCGGTTCCAGGTCACGCGAGATCCTGCGCCAGGCGGCCAGGTCGGCGATGTGCGGATGATCGTCGCCGAGCGCCTTGCGCATCGCGTGCAATACCCGTTCGCGGCACTGGCGCGCTTCCGCCGTGCGTCCCACGGCGTTGAGCGTCATGGCCATGTTGGCCTCGCAGACGAGCGTGTCCGGATGTTCGCCGCCGAGGATTTCACGCAGGCGGGCGAGCGTGCGGCGGTCCATCGCCTCGGCAGCCGGTTCAGCCAGCTCCGCCAAGCAGCTCGCCAGGTTGATCGCCGCCAGCAGCGTCATGGGGTGGTTTTCGCCGACCTGCTCCGCGAGACCCGCGAGGGACGCTTCCGCGAGCCGTCTCGCGTCCGGAAGGTGGCCCAGTTCCCGCTGGTAGGAGGCGATGTTGTTGACGCAGGCCAACGTGTACGGGTGGTCGGCCCCCAGGGTGGCGGTGAAGTGCCGCATCACATCAGAGGCGCGTTCGTGGGCGGCCGCGGTCTCACCCATCGTGGCGAGGCAGGAGGCGAGTTCCAGACGGCACAGGAGCGTCTCAGGGTGGGCGTCGCCGTAGTGCTGGACGTAGCTGTTGTGGGTCTGTTCGATCAGCTGGTGGGCCTCTGCCTCGGCGCCGTTCCGGCGCAGCGAGGTCGCGAGGCTGGTGGCGGTGCGCAGGGTGTCGGTGTGGCCCTCGCCGAGCACCTGGCTGTAATGCGCCAGGTTCACCCGTGTCGTATCCACCGACTCGGTGAGATGCCCGAGCTCCCGCAGGTCACGTCCCAGGTTGGCGATGGTATTGAGAGTGTTGAGGTGCAGTTCACCGCTCACTTGGTGCCGACGGCGCACGATCTCCTGGTCGAGTTCCCTCGCCCGGGCGAAGTCGCCGGTGAGCCGTAGGCTGATTCCGAGGTTGTTGGCGGCCGACAAGGTGCGGTCGTGATCATCGCCGAACAGGTCCTTGACCCGCTCATAGGTCTGACCGTCCCAGTCGAGGGCTTCCTGGAATTTGCCGAGCGTCCGCAGGTCGGCGGCCAGGCTGCCGGCGGTCATCAGCGTGTAGGGATGCGACTCGCCCAGTTCTCGTGTCTGCTGGGTCAGCACCTCGGTGTCCACCAGGTGCGCCTCGGCGTACCTGCCCATGGAACGGAGGGTATTGGCGAGGTGGAACCGCAGGTGGACGGTCTGGCGGTCGCCTGTGCCGAGCTTGATGTTCCACACCTCCTCGAGCCTGTTGCCCAGGTCCAGGCTCGCCTGGAACTCCCCGCGTCTCCATAGATAGCGCACCCGGTCGATGAGCAGGCGGCGGGTTTCCTCCTCGTCGCACTCGGCCGCCTTGGAAGGAACGAGGTGCGGCCAGATCTCGTCGTAACGGGGCCAGTTCTTGGGGTTGTCGACCTCGCCCACCCGAGGACGGGCGGCGACCAGGACGCGGTGCACGTCGTGGACGGTCGTCTCCCGCTCTTCGGCGTTCATCCGGTCGCGCACGACGGCCTGGATGAGCCGGTGCACCTGGATGGAGTTGTCGGCCAGGTCCACACGGGCGAGGGCGTATCGGCCCAACTGGCGGATCGCCGGGCCCAACATGACCTTCTCCCGCATCGCGTCGTCGTAGGGGACGAGGCACTCCACCATCGCGTCGCTGTGGAGCATGTACAGCGAGACCGGTTCGGGACCGAAGAAGGCGAGCAGTTCCAACAGGCGCACCGACGCCGGCGACTGCTGGCGGAGCCGTTCGAAGGACACGTTCCACGTCGCGGCGACGGGAGTGGGGTAGTCGGCAGGCTGCTCACCGATTTTCAACATCTCGGTGAGCTGGCTGAGGTACTGCTCGGGCGGCATGCCGGTCTGCTCCAGCCACGCACCGGCCTGCTCGATGGCCAGGGGCAGGTCGCCGAGCGCGTTGGCCACCTTCGCGGCGTCCTCCACATCGAGCCCCGGCGCGCGCCGGCGCAGGTGCTCGATGCTCTCCTCGCGGGTGAAGACGTCCACCTCCAGGGGATCGGCCACCCGTGACCAGGCGGGATTGCGCGAGGTGATCAATATGTGCCCAGGACCGGTGGGCAGGTAGGGCTCCAGTTCCTTGGGGTCGTCCGCGTTATCGAAGATCAACAGCCACCGCGAGTACGGCCGGCCCATGCGCAGAGCCTCCCGGGCGGCCTTGGCCGCCTCGGCGACACTGTCACCCACCCGGACGCCGAGTTTCTCCGCCAGGTCCGCCATCTCGGGGTTGATGAGTTCCAGATGTTCTGCGGCGATCCACCACACCACGTCGTAGTCGGCCATGAACCGGTGGGCGTACTCCAGGGCGACCTGCGTCTTGCCGACGCCGCCGAGTCCGAAGAGCGCCTGGGGGAGGACCACGGTCGTGCTGTTGCCGACGATCTGGTCGCGGAGCTGCTCCAGGACGGCGTTGCGGCCGGTGAAGGCGGCGTTGCGATTCGCGACGTTCCACACGGGCGGTCGGATGCCCGGGAAGCGGGGACCTGCCGGCGCGGGGTCCTCCATGCTCTTGGCGCTCTGCGGTGGCCGGCCCAGCACACGCAGCAGCGCCTCGACGGCCTGCGACTCGTTGAAGCGGGTGAGATCGACGGTCGGGCGGTCGCCGAGCGGCGGGCCCATGCGCACGTCGGCGACCCGCACCGTCACGACCTTGGAGCGCGGCCCCTTGGCTTCGGCGGTCGTCGCCGGCTTCCACAACGTGAGCGGCTGCATGGAGCGCATGTACGCGGCGGAGACCACGGCGACGACGTGACGAGAGGTCGGGGTCTTCTGCTGGGCCGACTCTGAAGTGTTCGCCGCGTTGTCATGGTCGTGCCGCACCACCTCAAGGCCGGACAGCTCCAGCACGGAGGCGATCCAGTCGGCCCACATGCGGTCCTCGGGCACGTAGCTCAGCAGGACCTCAGCCGGGGAGGTGGCCGGTCTGCGGACGAAGGTCTCACGGACGGTCAGCCGAAGATCCTCGCGCAGCGTGGGAAGGGAGGCGATCTCCCCTCGCGTGATCATGCTCACCAGGCGCTCGAACGCCGCCAGCAGGGAGGTCGGGGATCCCGGCGCGTCACCGAAAGCGGCCAGCGTCTCCTCGTAGGCGTAGAAGGGCTTGTAAGGAATCTCGACCGAGCCCCAGTAGTGGCGCAGGTCGTCGGGGGTCATGCCTTGGGGGAAACCCTCGAACCGGCGCTTGGCGAGATCGCGGCCCGCGTCCAGTTTCTCCTTCTCACCGTCGTCGATGCGCATGGGGACGGGCAGGATGCGGATGTCGCGGTTGCGGTAGCGGGTCTTGATGGTCTCCGCGACCGCCGACGCGCCCTCGATGCTCTGGTCGCTCAGGGTGAAGCAGACCACGACCGTGTCGGGCAGGTGGACGGTGCAGATGTCGGCGATGTCGCTGAGGCCGGTGCGACTGTCGATGAGGATGTAGTCGTAATGGGCCTTCATGTCGGCGCGCAGCGCGTCGAAGAACTGGCCGCCGCCCAGCCGGGTGTAGAAGTTGTCCCAGTCGAAGCTCGCGATCAGGGAGGCGTAGTCGCGGTTCTGGCGGCCGGCCGAGACGAAGTCGATCGTCCCCTCACCAGGGAAGTCGTCCCACTCGAGGGACACCGCGTGGCGTTGCACTCGCGCGTAGTCCAGATGCCAGTCGGTCGGGCGCGTGCCGGCATTGAGCGTCGCCAGCGAGTACTCGTTGATCATGTCGATGATGCCGGGGGTGCCGCCGACGCTGTCCGCGTCGAGGAAGGGGTGGAAGAACTTGTGGAGGCCGGGCGACTCGAGGTCCCAGTCGAGGATGAGCACTCTCTTGCCGTTGCTCGCCAGGATCCACGCCGTGTTCGCGACGGCCATCGTGCGGCCGGTTCCCCCCTTGTAGGAGTAGAACGTGATGATGTGGCCCTCGGGGGCGTCACTCATGGCTGAGCCTCCGCGTCGGTTCCGTTGTACGGGGACTGGGGACCTTGCAGCCTCGGGCGCTCCATGGACGCGCGCCCTCCAGGCGGGTACGTCGGTGCGCGCCGGAGAAAGTGGTGTATCGCCGTCCGCACCATCTCTGGGACCGCTTTACAAAACTGGTCGAACGTGGAGATGTCGTTCGCGACCGACCGCTGGACCGGGTGTCCCTCGCTGAGCTTGTGCTCCAGAATCGCTCCGAGGTGCCGCTGCAACCGGTGTTCGGCCTCCGTGGTCTGCGCATCGCTGTGGTTGATCGGCACCATCACGGTGATCCAAGGCTTGTCACCCTGGTCGAGGCGGCGCAGCGGCTCCTGGTACTTCTCCGAGACGGTGGCCCAGCTGTCCACCAGGATCAGCCCCGGGCTCGTCGGCGAATCGTCACCGAAGAGATGGTCATAGTGGTCGTCGATGGATCCCACATCGGCGCGGAAGCCGAGATTGCGGATCAGTTCGACGGCGTGTTCGGCGAGCGGCCTGCCGATCTCCGGGCGGTAGGGGTTCCACTCTTGCGGAGTGTGTCCGTAGTGGTATGGCTCGCGACCTTCTGGCAGGTTGTGGATGTCGGGCGCGACCACGGTGACCTTTATGCGATGGCCGCCGGCCCGGGAGGACTCGAAGGCGTCGAACGCGCTGCGGAGCGAGTCGTAGTCGGGCGGCGCGGTCGGCGCGAGCCGGGTCGACTCCCCGACTTCGACGATGCGGCGCGCGAGGTTGTAGACGGCCATGTCGTAGGCGCTGCGGTACTGCCTGAGTTTCATGATGCCGTAGAAGCCGTGCTCGATATACCTCGGTCCTAGGCCGGCATGGTTGAACTGAATGGACCGCGCGACCTCGGGGAGCTCTTCGGGTGGTACGGGAACCCAAATGGCGGGGATGATTGTCTCTGCCTTCTCCCAGCCGCGTGCACGATGGTACAGAATCCGCTCGGAAAAGGCAGTCCACTCCTTGCCGCACTGCTCGCTTTCGAAGTAGCGCTTGGAGTAGAGGGGGACGAAGACCCTGCAAGTCGCCAGGCCTTTGGCGAGCCGGTCAGGCCAGTAGCTACCTGAGTGAAGCTCGCGATCCATGAATCCGGGCTTGGAGCCGTGATCGAGGCCGCTCAGGACCATAACATGGCGGCACAGGTCGGTGAAGAGCTTCTCCACCCATTGATCGGGATCATAGCGATCATTAGCGTCGTGCCGCGGAGTATGCGCGTAGCTCAGAAAGAAGTAGGGGCCAGCTTGTATAGCATCTGACACTTGCAGACGCACCTCCAGCCCATGCCCCGCGGGAACCACGACTATAGAATGGCAGGCTAGGTGGGAACAATGACGACGGGCAATCTAACCGGAGAAAATCACCACGCCATGTTTATGTGTCACACCGGAAATGGGGTATCGGCCTGCCGTCAACGGCTCTTTGGGGGCTGCGGGATCGTCTTATGGTATGCCGATCGGGCGCGGAACCGGCATGCGGGAAGCCGGCCGGGACGGCCTCCCGCATGCCGAGGGTCCAAGCAGGCCGGCCCGATCTCGTTGAACCGGTGGATCACATCACGGACGGAGTCCTCATCGGCTTGGACCAGGCGGGCGATCACCGGGAACGTGTTGCCGCCGGCTGAGGCCAACAGCATCATCGGTCGCCGGTAGCAGACCGAGTTCGTGCTGCCCGGCGGACGATCCGCTGCCGTTTCTGCCCTTCAGGGTCCATCAGCCTGCACACCCTGACCGGTTCCGCCACCGCGCCTCCCCATCGCCGATCGGACATCATCCGTTCCCGTCCAACCGGCGTTCGGTGCCTTAAGCGACCCGGTGATCGTTTCCGGTCACGGCACTAGGAGTATCCGGCGTTGACGCTGCGTGACCATTCGACCTTATGCGCTGCGGCGGCCTCCCGCGCTTCTCGCTCGGCGGCGGCGGATACGGGTTCCGCCAGCCAGGGCCGGACCGTCTCGCGCATGATGCCGATGAACTGCTCACCGAGCTCGGTGAGCGCCCCCGAACCGGCGAGAGTCCCGATGGACTCGACGGTCAGTGCTCGCCAGCGCGCGAACGCGACGGCTGCGCGGTGAGCGGCCCCATCGCGATCGAGAAGGCGCCGCACCCGCCAGAAGTCGGTCACGGCGAGATGGGCGTAAGTGCCCTGGAGTAGCCCTTCGAGTGGGCGAGGGTCCCTGCGCCAGGGGGCGTAATAGAGGCCGGTGTCCTTGGGGTCGTACAAGCTGTGGATGTCGAGGATGGCACCCATCTTGACGTGCTGGAATTCGTGGATCAGCAGCAGCGCCAGCGAAGTCGCGTTCCCGGGGAGCGCGACGGCCACGGCGCCGAAGGCGTCGCGGGCCGTAGAGCTGATCTCGGAGCCGCCGGGGTGCGGCGCGAGGGGGATCAGGGTGCCGAGCCCGGCCGCCAGAGCCGGTGCGTACACAGCATGATCGCGCTGTATGAGCTCCCACGCCTCACCGAACATGGTCGCCCAGCGGTCGAACTGCCGGTCGTCGAGCCGCTCGGCCGGCGGATACTGGTGGCAGTCGCGGTACAGGTCGACGTCGTCCAGCGCCACGGTCAAACCCTCTGTCACCAGGTGACGCACCGGCGACCACGCTGGGCTGTCGCCGGGGGCGTCGAGGTCGACGAACCAGCCGCGACCGCCGGTGCGGACGCTGAAGCGTCGCTCGCCGGTCTCGATTGTGGCCTCGGTGGCCCCGCCGACGTCGAGGCGGCCGAGCGAAGGCAGATGGAGCAGGCCGCTCCGAACGGGCACCCGCAGGACGGCTCGGACCCCGGCGCGGATGGCGGCGACGGTGGCGAACGCTGACAGGTGACCGTCGTCGATGTCGCCCTTGAGGCATCGCATAGCCCACACACGCATGTAAGGGTGAGCCAGCGTGGCATCGAGCACCGACCGGGCTTCGCCGTCGATCAGCGTGAGCAGACGCCAGGCGTCCAATGAATCCGACGCGCCGCCCACACTGGCGAGGAGGGTTCGGCGCAGACTCTGCTGTCCCTCTTCGAGTCTGGCGATCGACTCGGCGCTCCCGTGACCGGAGGCCAGTTCGATGAAGACGGACGAGGGGAGGCTGTGCGTGGCGCGGTCGATCGCGCGCACCGTGTTCTGGATATGAGTGATCAGCCGCAGCAGACCGGCACAGTAGACGCTCGGGTTGAGGAACCCGGAGCCGGTGCGGTAGCGGTGCGCATAGAGACCGCCGCCGCACGAGGAGACGACCGGGCAGTTCTGGCACTGCTCGCCGAGGCCGTCCAAGCCGGTCTGGCGGGCAGTGATGCCGGGGTGGGCGGCCACGACGTCGAGTGCGTGCCGTTTGATGTCCAAACCGGTCGCCGGGGCGCCGTCGAAAGCGGTCTTGAGGGAGTCGGCTTGTTCGTAGGAACCATCGGTCTCGATCACCACGAGATCGCTCGGTTCGAGCCCGAGGGACTCCGTCAGGCTGCTTTTGTTCGCCAGGGTGCGCAGTGCCGACTCGAACATGCGGACGCTCATCGGCCTGCCGTCGGCCAGCCACTGGTCGAAGATCTGTATGAGCCAGTCGCCGTACGCTGCGGGGTCACCGGGAGGCGGCTGGTCCCAGGTGGCGTGCGGGAGCAGGAAGTCCACCCGGGGGGGCTCGAGTTGTGCCAGCGCCTCGTAGACAGCGACGGGGTCGTTGGCGATGTCGATCGTGCAGAGCAGCCCAGAGTACAGGCTCGGATATCGCTCTCTCAGCAGGGTGACGGCACGGATGACCTTGTCGTAGCTGCTGCGGCCGTCGGCGTACTTGCGGTGACGGTCGTTGGCTATCCGATCTCCGTCAAGGGAGATGCCGACCTTGACGCCCCGTGAGGCGAAGAGATCGCAGAACTCGGCATTGAGGAGGACGCCGTTGGTGTGGATCTTCAGTTCCAGCTCGCAGACGCCGTCGAGTGAGCGCGCCAGCTTGTCGGCGAGGCGGCCAAGTCGTCCGACTCCGGCCAGCAACGGCTCGCCTCCGTGCAGAACAACGCTGACGCGGCTCAGCCGGTGCCGCCGTGCGTGCTCGGCGATCCTGTCGGCGGTCGACCCCATCGTCTCGTCGGACATGACGATGGGTCGCCTCCGCCAGCTCTGGTCGGCGTGCTCGTACATATAGCAGTGGTCGCAGGCAAGATCACAACGGCTGGCGATCTTGATGACGAATTGCCGAAAAGGGAGGGCAAGCTGACTCACGAGAATGGCTAGATCGAGGACTGGAATGCGGCGGCGCTCACTCCATTGACCGACGGGTCCGGAAGAATATGGCCGAGTAGGCCGGCCTTCGCCAGCGTCCCCACTCTGGAGAGGGGCATATGCAGTATGTCGATCTGATCTGTGGTGCTTCCCGACTTGGTGTCCCTGGACACATTGTTCATAAGACTATCCGTCCATATCAAGCTGGATTGAATAAATCCAGGGGTCAAAGCTGGAGAGTAATCACTCCGTCGCTCTGAGTACGACCTTACATCGGGATCTCTTCCCTTGGTGTCGCCCTAGGTGGCATGACATTAGGGGATGCAGTCGCTCCGTGCCCAGGTCTTTACCTCGGGTCGGGGGATTTTTGTCGACGATAGGGGATGCACTGGGGGGCCTTTAGTTGGAAAGATCACGTTTGGGAGAGTTATCCCGTCCTGCGTAGCCCGTCCCGGTTGTCGGTTGAAGTAAGGCCGTACGCACTTTGCGGTGATCGTCTCCTTGTGGTGCGGAGGATTGATCGGACTGTGCCGTACCGGCGGGACTCCCGGCGTCACCCTCCGACTCTAGGTTGTGAGCGGCGATCGCGCCGCCCCTTTTGGTTGAATTATCGGCTCATCGAACAAAGGGGTGAAAGAGCAGGCTGAGACCTGATGTGAGAACGCGGCGGTTAAGGATCCGAGATCATCGCATTGGTGTCGCGCCGTTATTCCAAGATCTTATGCATGGTTCCATTCCCCCTTGACAGAGGGGAGGGTGCAGGCTGCAGTGGTTAGGTGGTGGCCACCAACCCGGAGACAGGTTTTCCGGCGCTTTACCGCGCCGCCGACCGAGGCGCGATCGTGGGGCAGCGCAGGCTGCTGACCGCGACGGGGGTACGCCTCACATCACTGGTAGCCGCGGCGATCTTCGGGTCGTTCTCGCTGACGGCCGGACGGGTCGACGCGGCCGCGCTCGTCGCGGCGGGCGCGCTGGCCACGGCGCTCGTCACCGAGGTGTACCTCCTCACCGCGCGGCCCGATCGCCAATGGTACGAGGCGAGAGCCGCCGCCGAGTCGGCCAAGACTCTGGCGTGGCGCTACCTTGTCGGCGGCGCGCCGTTCGGGCGCAGCGCCGAGGACGACGACGCCGACATGGACCTCCTCCTGCACCAGCGCTTCTCTGAGATCATCCGGGGCATCAACGGGTTCGCTCCGGTGCCGCCGATGGAGGAGGAGTCCCAGATCACGGCCGTGATGCGCGAGATCAGGTCCCTGCCGCTGGAGGAACGCAAGCAGCACTACATGGCCGGACGGATCAACGAGCAGCGCACCTGGTACTCCGCCAAGGCCCGGTACCACGACCGCCGCGCGTCGCAGTGGTCGGTCTCGCTCGCTGCGCTGGAGGCCGTCGGCCTGATCGCCGCCATCCTCAACGCCGACCAGGTGATCGACATGGACCTGCCGGGCATCGTCGGCGCCGTTGCCGCCGCCGGCATCGCCTGGCTCCAGACCCGCCAGCACCAGCAGATCGCCACGTCGTACTCCATCGCCGCCCTGGAACTGGCCGATATCGTGTCGCGGGTGGAGTGGCCTCGGACGGAGACCGAATGGGCCCATTTCGTGGACGAGTCCGAGGAGGCCATCGCCCGTGAACACATGCTGTGGTGGGGCTCGCGGAGCTGAGGAAAATCGTTCGCGGGCGGTCCAAACCGCGGCCGCGCCCGTGCTGGACCAGAGCGGCCTCCGCCGTCCCGGCCCCCGTCCGCCGGTCAACGGCCGCAGCAGCCCCGCCAGGAACCCGTCCGGCGGTGGGGGGGACACGCAGCGACGCATCGCGATCTCCGGGCACCGGGGGTTGCCGGCGTCCACCGTCACGCTCGTCGAGAAGGCCATCCGCGGCATCCTCGCCCGGCACGCGCCCGAAATCAGAGGGGTCTCCTGCCTGGCCGACGGGGCCGACCAGATCTTCGCCAGGGCGGTCGTGGACCTCGGCGGGACGCTGGAGGCGGTCGTTTGCTCGCAGCGCTACCGCGAGGGACTGCCGCCCAACTCGAGGGACGAATACGACACGCTCATGACGGCCGCCGAGAAGGTCCACCGCCTGCGGTACGTCGAGTCCACCGACGAATCCCTCATGGAGGGCAGCAAGCTCATGCTCGACCTGGCCGAGGAGCTGTACGCCGTCTGGGACGGCAAGCCGGCCCGCGGCTACGGCGGCACGGCCGATGTGGTCGCCGAGGCGCGCCGGCGCGGCATCGAGGTGCATGTCATCTGGCCCGACGGCGCCCGCCGGGAGTAGCCCATCGTGGGCCGGTGCCGGTGCCGGTGCCGGTGCTTGGGCCAAGGCCGAAGCCGGGGGAGTGGGCCGGTGGCCCGAAGCCGTGGTTGGGGAGCGTCGTGGCGTTGAAATTCGCCACCAGTACCTGACGCTGGATGACAGGTATGCCGTCCACGATGGACCCATGACCACGAAAGCAACACTCATCGCCACGACCATCGACTGCGCCGAGCCGAAGAAGCTCGCCGAGTTCTATGCCGCGATCACCGGTTTCGAGGTGCAGTACGCCGAGGACGAGTACGCCGGCATCGGGGACGGGACGACGAGCATCTACTTCGCCCGGGTCCCCGAGCGGGAGCCGGCCGCCTGGCCCGGTCCGGGCAAGCAGTTCCACCTGGACTTCCGCGTCCCGGACGTCGGCAAGGCCGTCCAGGAGTACCTCGAACTCGGCGCCACCAGGCCGGACTTCCAGCCCGGTGACGGCTGGGTCGTCCTGGCCGACCCGGAGGGCCACCTCTTCTGCGTCTGCCCCGAGCGTTCCTGAGGGCGCGGTCACGGCTCACCGGCCCCTCGCGGTCCACGGCTGCTCACGGACCCTCGCGGTCCATGGGTTCGTTCACCGGCCCCGCAGGTTTCACGGCCGGCGGGCCGGGTGCGCATCCCGGCCCGCCCGTCGGCGGTGATTCGATTACAGGGGCCTTCTTTGGGCAGCGGTAGTCGCCATGTCCGAGAAGCACCATCGGAGCGCCGGGGACGGTGCGGGCGGCGGCCGGGCCACCCCAGATCATGGGGCAATGGGGCGATCGACATCCGCGTTCCTGGCATTTGTCCTTAAGCTGGCGGGGTGCTCCCTCTGATGACCCCACATGTGCTTCCCGCTGCCCGCGTCCTGCCCGGGGCCGCGTCATGATCTGGCTCGGCGTGTCGATCGCGCTGGTCGGCGCGCTGGGGTACGCGGGAGGCGCGGCCCTGCAGCAGTACGAGGCCGTCCACGGGGGCGCCAATCTCAAGCTGATCCGCAGGCCCCGCTGGCTGATCGGCGGGGTCATCGGCCTGCTCGGCGCCGGCCTGCACGCCGTGGCGCTGAGCTTCGCCCCGCTCGTGCTGATCCAGCCGGTCAGCGTGGCGACGCTGGTGTTCGCCGTTCCCCTGGCGGCGGTGCTGCACGGCAGACGTCCGCACAAGGCGGAGATCCTCGGCTCGATCGCGGTGGCCGCCGGGCTGCTGGGGCTCATGCTGCTGATCCCGCAGAGCAACACCCGCCCCGTGCTGTCCACCCCGGCGGCGCTGGCCTTCCTGGCGGTGGTGGGCGTGGTGGTCGCGGTGTGCAACGTCGCGGCGCGGCGCGCCAAGGGGCCGTCGAAGGCGCTGCTGCTGTCGGTCGGCGCGGGGGCGGTCACCGCCTCGGTCTCCACGTTCGTCCGCGTCGTCGGCGGAGGGCTGGGCGGCGACCTGTCGCGCCTGGTCCACTGGTTCACGATCGCGATCCCCGTGCTGCTGGTCTGCGCCATCGTGCTGCTGCAGAGGTCGTACGCGGTGGGGTACTTCGGCATCGCCTACGCCGGGGTGCAGGTCGTGGACCCGATCACCTCGGTGATCGCGGGGGCGGTGCTGCTCGGCGAGCCGCTGCCGACCGGCGTCGGCGACGTCATCCCGGCCATTCTCTCGGCCGCGGTGCTGATCGCGGGAACGATCACGCTCAGCCGCCTCACCCCCGAGACCACCCAGGCCGTCACCCCTCCGCACGCCGAACTACCCGTCCCCATCTCCACCCGCGCCGGCGTCCGATGAGTTCCGTTCTGGTGGCCGCCCGTTCCCACAGTGTCGGTATCCGATAGTGCCGGTTTCGGTCGCCATCCGTGTCCGCCGGAATCGGTGTCCGGTGGCTCGCTGGACCTGAGGGTCAGGCGGGTGGGCGCCAGGTGAAGACGTCCTGGAACTGGCGCAGGGTGAGGTCGTCGCCGAGGCGTCCGGTCAGGGCCATGGCGGCGTTCCTGGCGCGGACGGCCAGGGGGTTGGACCACCGGGTCACGCGGCAGATGGCGCGCGACCTGCGCATGATGGTGCTGGTGCGGCGCAGCCGGGCCGCGGTGTAGGCGGGGAGGTCGCCCGCGAGGTGGGCCAGGACCACCGCGTCCTCGATCGCCTGGCAGGCGCCCTGGCCGAGGTTCGGGGTCATCGCGTGGGCCGCGTCCCCGAGCAGTGCCACCCTGCCGGAGTGGAAGGCGGGCAGGGGAGCGGCCAGGCAGCGGATGTCGTGCCACAGGATCGTCTCCTCGGGGGCCGCCTCGATCAGCCGGGGGATCGGGTCGTGCCAGTCGCCGAACAGCCTCAGCAGCTCGGCCTTGCGCGTCCCGGCGTCCCCACCGCCCTTGTCGCGGTTCGCGCTCGTGCCGCTCGGTGGGACGGGGGCGGTGGCGTAGGAGTACACCCGGCCGCCGGCGAGCGGCGTGATGCCGAACACCTGGCCGCGCCCCCACGACTCGCTGCCGCGGAACTCGCCCTCCGGCCGGTCGGCCAGGAGCCGCCAGCTCGTCACGCCGGCGTGCACAGCACCCGGGTGCCGGGGGAACAGCGAGCGGCGGACGGCGGAGTCGATGCCGTCGGCCGCCACCACCAGGTCGGCCCGCAGGTCGCCGGCGCTGGTGGAGACCGTTCCGTCCTCAGGGTCGACGCCGTGGACGTCCGTGCCCAGGCGCAGCGCGCCGGACGGCAGCCGGCGCGCGAGCAGGTCGACCAGCGTGGCGCGGAGCAGGATCACCGTCGGCTCGCCGAACCGCACCAGCGCGGCCTCCGCGCTGGTGCGCAGCAGCCACCGGCCGTCCGGGGTGCGGATGCCCGCCTCGCCCTGGAGCGCCGCCAGCGCGCGCACCTCGTCGCCCACGCCGATCGTGTCCAGGGCCCTGAGCGCGTTGGGCGCGATGGCGAGGCCCGAGCCGACCGGTTCGATCGACGGCGCTCGTTCGCACACCGTGACCGACCAGCCCTTGCGGGCGAGCGCCACGGCGGCGCTCAGGCCGCCGATCCCCCCGCCGATCACTACCGCATGGGACATGTCCCCTCCTTCAACTACACCTGTAGTTACGTTACTACAGGTGTAGTCTGGCCCCATGCGCAGGGAGGAACTGATCGCGGAGGCGGCCATAACGCTGCTGGTGGAGCGGGGGATGCGCGGCCTGACGCACCGCGCCGTGGACGAGGCCGCGGGTCTGCCGCTCGGCTCGACGTCCAACCTCGCGCGCACCCGCGCCGCGCTCCTCGCGCTCACCCTCGCCCGGCTGACCGAACTGGAGGAGGGGTACTTCACCGCCGTCCCTCCGGCGGCCGGCGCGCCTTCGGGCTTCGGTGCGATGGGGACGCCGGAGGAGCTCGGCGATCTGATGGCCGGTCTGCTCCACCGTCAGCTCACCGAGGGGCGGCGTACGTCGCTCGCCCGCTATGAGCTCGCCCTGGAGGCCACCCGCCGTCCTGAACTGCGCCAGGTGTACGACGCGGCGGGGCGCCGTTTCCGCGAGGTGGCCACGGCCGTGCTCGCCGCGGCCGGCTCTCGCGACCCCGTACGGCACGGCGGGCAGCTTGTCGCCTTCGCGGAAGGGGTGCTGTTCGACGCGATCGCGGGCGCCGGAGCCGTCCCCGCGCCCGAAGATCTGCGCGCGGGGATGCGGGAACTGCTCCGCGGCATGCTCGCCTGAGCCTCGCGACGCCGCCGGCCCTGCCGGCCCTACGGGCCCCCACGCATCGGCCGATCTTCGCGCGCCGTCGTCCCCGTGTGTGGGCCGGACGGGTCGTCAGGTGCGGTCGAGGGCTTGTTCGAGGCGTTCCCGGTGGGCGGGCCATTCGTCGTCGAGGATGCTGAAATGGACCGTGTCGCGCCAGGTGCCGTCGGGGCGCCGCCGGTGCCGGCGCAGCGTGCCCTCGTACACGCCGCCGATGCGCTCGATGGCCCGCTGTGAACGGGTGTTGAGGATGTCGGTCTTGAGCAGGACGCGGTTGTGGCCGAGCTTGTCGAAGGCGTGGCCGAGCAGCAGAAGCTTGCACTCGGTGTTGACGGCCGTGCGCCAATAGGCTCTGCCGTACCAGGTCCAGCCGATCTCCACGCTGTCGTCGAACCCCGGCACGTCGTGCAGGGTGGTCGAGCCGATCGGCTCGCCGGTCCGGCGCAGGATGACGGCGAACGGCACGATGCCCGGGTTCTCGATCAGGGACTGCGCGACCCGCAGCATGTCCTGCTCGGTGCGGGGCGTCGCCACCGGCAGCCAGCGCCAGACGTCGTCGTCGCCTCCGCCCGCGGCGTGCAGGCCGGCGATGTGCTCGGGGCCGAGCGGCTCCAGGCGGACGAAACGGCCGGTCAAGGTGGTGGGATCGGGCATTCTCGCGGTCATGCCGTGAAGTGTGGCCGCCGGAGTGGTCTGGCCGACAGTGCCACCGGGGGCGGATTCCCGGCGACCACTTGGCGGCGGGGCGTCTGACTCTAGGCTGGAGGCCGGGACCGGCGGGGCGCGGGCCGTCCGCACGCAGGACGAGGGCCGCGCGCGGCGAGGACCGGCGAGCGGTCGACAGGCATACCGTCCGGTCGGTACGCTCCAGGCACTGGGACGACTGGGGAGCGCGATGTCCGCACAGATCGACACCGGCCCGCCGGGTCTGGATCTCGGCCGCCTGCGAGACCATCTCGGCCGGCACGGGCTCGCCGAGGGCGGCCTGGCCGCCGAGGTCATCCACGGAGGCCGGTCGAACCTCACCTATCTCGTGCGCGACGGCGAGCGCCGGTTCGTCGTCCGCCGCCCGCCGCTCGGGCACGTCCTGGCCACGGCGCACGACATGGGCCGGGAGTACCGCGTGATGACCGCGCTCCGCGACACCGGGGTCCCCGTGCCGCGCACGTACCACCTGTGCGAGGACCCCGAGGTGATCGGGGCGCCCTTCTACGTCATGGAGTACGTCGAGGGGGGCCAGCCCCCGGCGACGCCGGCCATCGAGGCCGAGCTGACCGACATCCTGGCCCGGCTGCACGCCCTCGACCCGGCCGCCGTCGGGCTCGCCGACTTCGGCCACCCTGAGGGCTTCCTGGAGCGCCAGGTCAAGCGGTGGAAGCGGCAGCTCGACGCCTCCCGCAGCCGGGAGATCCCCGGCATCGACGACCTGTACGACCGCCTGGCGGGAGCTGTGCCGCTCACCCAGCGCCACGCGATCGTCCACGGCGACTTCAAGCTGGGCAACACGCTGATCGCCGGCGGCCGGGTGCGGGCCGTGCTCGACTGGGAGATGTCCACCCTCGGCGACCCGCTCACCGACCTGGCCCTGTTCCTGCTGTACGGCGACTTCGCCGCGCTCGACACCGGCGGCCGGCCGGAGGCGGGCACGGCCCTGGTCTCCGCCGCGCCCGCGCTGGCGGAGCGGTACGCGGCCGGCGCGGGTCTGGACGTCACCCGGCTCGGCTGGTACCTGGCCCTGGCCTGCTTCAAGCTCGCGGTGATCGCCGAGGGCATCCACTTCCGCTACACCCAAGGGCTCACCGTCGGAGAGGGCTTCGGCGAGATCGGCGGGCACGTCGCGCCGCTCGTGGCCCACGGGCTGCGCGCGCTCGCGTCCCTGGAAGGCTGACGTCCCGTGCCGCAGATGGACTTCCCGTACGCGCTCACGCCACTGGAGGGCTGATGGACTTCGCCTACGACGACACCACCGAGGACCTGCGCGAACGGCTGCTGGCGTTCATGGACGAATGCGTGTACCCGGCGGAGGAGGCCTTCGAGTGGCAGGCGGCGGAGAGCGGCTGGACCGCCCCGCCCATGCTGGAGGACCTCAAGGACGAGGCGCGCAAGCGGGGCCTGTGGAACCTCTTCCTGCCGGGGGCGCACGGCGCCGGGCTGACCAACCTGCAGTACGCCCCGCTCGCCGAGATCATGGGACGCAGCCCGCGCATCGCCCCGGCGGCCACGAACTGCGCCGCGCCCGACACCGGCAACATGGAGGTCCTCTCCATGTTCGGCAGCGACCGGCAGCGCAAGACCTGGCTGGAGCCGCTGCTCAACGGCGAGATCAGGTCGGCGTTCGCGATGACCGAACCCGAGGTCGCCTCCTCCGACGCCACCAACATCGCCACCTCCATCGCGCGCGACGGTGACGAGTACGTCATCAACGGCCGCAAGTGGTTCGCGTCCGGGGCGATGAACCCGCGCTGCGCCATCTTCATCGTGATGGGCAAGACCTCCGAGGAGGGGCCCGAGCACCGGCGGCAGAGCATGGTGCTCGTGCCCCGCGACACCCCAGGCATCACCGTCAAGCGCGGCATGCACGTCTTCGGCTACACCGACGGCGACCACGGCGGCCACGCCGAGGTGCTGTTCCAGGACGTCCGCGTGCCGGTGGACCACCTGATCGGCGAGGAGGGCGGCGGGTTCGCCATCGCCCAGGCGCGGCTCGGGCCGGGCCGCATCCACCACTGCATGCGTCTGATCGGCATGGCCGAGCGGGCGATCGAGCTGATGTGCCGCCGCGCTCTGTCGCGGGTCGCCTTCGGCAGGCAGGTCGCCCAGCAGGGCGTCGTCCAGGACTGGATCGCCGAGTCGCGGGTCAAGGTGGAGCAACTGCGGCTGCTGGTCCTGAAGACCGCCTGGCTGATGGACACGGTGGGAAACCGGGGCGCGCACACCGAGATCCAGGCCATCAAGATCGCCACGCCCCGCGAGGTGGAGTGGATCCTGGACAAGGCCATCCAGGTGCACGGCGCGGGCGGCGTCAGCCAGGACTTCCCGCTGGCCGGCCTGTGGGCGGCGGCCCGCACGCTGCGGCTCGCCGACGGTCCCGACGAGGTGCACAAGCGCTCCCTGGCCCGCCGCGAGCTCAAGAAGCACACCCCGCCCGCCTCTCAGTGACCCGCTGAGTGACCGGCTCAGTGACCTGCTGGGCCACCGACCGGCTCAGTGACCCGCTGGGCGACCGACCCACCGACCCACCGACCGACCGGCCGAGCCGACGACGACTCGGCGACCGACGAAGGGACCTGTCTCAGTGACCGTGGACGAGGCGGCGATCAAGGAACGGGTGCGCGCGTTCCTGTCGCAGAACGACCCGGCCGCGACCGCACCGCCGGACTTCCTGCGGGCGCGGTTCGACGCCGGGCTGGCCTGGGTGCACTTCCCCGAGGGCCTCGGCGGCCTCGGGGCGCGCCGCGAGCTGCAGGCCGTGGTGGAGGCCGAGCTGGCGGGCACCCCGCAGATCGACGTCGGCAAGATGGCCATCGGGCTCGGCATGGCGGCGCCCACGATCCTCGCCTTCGGCACCGAGGAGCAGAAAAAGCGCTTCCTTCGGCCCCTGTGGACCGGCGAGGAGATCTGGTGCCAGCTCTTCAGCGAGCCCGGTGCCGGTTCCGACCTGGCGACCCTGGCCACCCGGGCCGTCCGTGAGGGCGACGAGTGGGTGGTGGACGGGCAGAAGGTCTGGACCTCCGGCGCCCACCACGCCCGCTGGGCCATCATGGTCGCGCGCACCGACCCGGACGTGCCCAAGCACCGGGGCATGACCTACTTCGTGTGCGACATGCACGCCCCCGGCGTCGAGGTGCGGCCGCTGCGGCAGATCACCGGCGAGGCCGAGTTCAACGAGGTCTTCCTCACCGGCGTCCGGCTGCCGGACGACCTGCGCCTCGGCGAGGTCGGGGACGGCTGGCGGGTGGCCCAGACGACCCTCATGAACGAGCGCGTCGCCATCGGCGGCTCGCCCGCGCGGCGCGGCGGAGGCGTGGTCGGAGTCGTCGCCGACACCTGGCGGGAGCGTCCTGAGCTGCGCACCCACGACCTGCACCAGCGCCTGCTGCATCTGTGGGTCGAGGCCGAGGTCACCCGGCTGGCCGGGGTGCGGCTGCGCGAGCAGCTCGCCGCGGGGACGCCCGGGCCGGAGGGGTCGGGCATGAAGCTGGCCTTCGCCCGCCTCAACCAGGCGCTGTCGGGCCTTGAGGTGGAGTTGCTGCGCGAGGAGGGCCTGCTGTACGACGACTGGAGTTTCCGGCGCTCGGAGACGGTGGACTTCTTCGGCCGCGGGCCCGGCTACCGCTACCTGCGCGCCAAGGGCAACTCCATCGAGGGCGGCACCTCCGAGATCCTGCGCAACATCATCGCCGAGCGCGTCCTCGGCCTGCCCTCCGAGCCCCGCGCCGACAAGAACGTGCCCTGGAAGGACCTGCCGCGATGACCGCACGCCCGGCGAACCAGAGGTGGAGAGCGACCCGATGACACTGCTGTACTCCGAGGTCGAGGAGGAGCTGCGGGCGGCCGTCCGCGCCCTGCTGGCCGACCGGCGCCCGCCGTCCGCGGTGCTCGCCCGCGCCGAGAGCGCCCCCGGGCACGACGCCGACCTGTGGAAGGCGCTGGCCCGCGACATCGGCGCCGCCGGGCTGCTCATCCCCGAGGACCTCGGCGGCGCGGGCGCCTCCGCCCGCGAGGCGGCGGTCGTGCTGGAGGAGCTCGGCCGCGCGGTGGCCCCGGTGCCCTTCCTGACCAGCGCCGTCATGGCGACCGGCGCCCTGGTGGCCTCCGGCGCCGGCGCGGCCCGCGACCTGCTCGCCTCCCTCGCGACGGGGGAGAGCACGGCCGCGCTCGCCGTCTCGTTCGCCGCCTCGCCGTACCCGCCGGGCCCGGACTGGGTGCGGGCCGAGCGGGGGAGGCTGACCGGACGGGTCACCGCCGTCGCGGGAGCCGAGGGCGCCGACGTGCTGGTCGTCCCCGCCTCCGGAGCGCTGTACGCGGTCGACGCGGCGCACGCCGTCGTCGAGCCGGTCACCTCGCTCGACCTCACCCGGCCGGTCGCCACCGTGACCTTCGACGGCGCGCCGGGCCGGCCGGTCGCCGCCGGCCTCGCGCCGCTACGCGCGGGCCTCGCGCTGGGCGCGGGGCTGCTGGCCTCCGAGCAGCTGGGGGTGGCCGAGTGGTGCCTGGCCACGACCCTCGCCTACGTCAAGGAGCGGCACCAGTTCGCCCGGCCGGTCGGCTCCTTCCAGGCGCTGAAGCACCGGCTCGCCGACCTGTGGATGGAGATCGTGCAGGCACGCGCCGCGGCCCGCAACGCGGCCGACGCGCTCGCGCGGGCCGGCGCCGGCGACGACCCGGCCGCCGAGGTGGCCATGGCGGTCGCGGTGGCGCAGGCGTGGTGCGGGCCGGTGGCCGTGCACGCGGCCGAGGAGTGCCTGCAACTGCACGGAGGCATCGGGATGACCTGGGAGCATCCCCTGCACCTGTACCTCAAGCGCGCCAAGGCGGACCAGATCGCGCTCGGCACTCCCGGCGACCACCGCGACGCCCTCGCCGGCCTCGCCGCTCTCCCCGCCCCGCTCGCCGTTTGAGCGTTCAGGAGGAGGGCGCCTGAAGCCGCGAAGGCTGGTGGGCTGTCCGTTGACGGTCGCCGGGCGGGGCGCCGTACGGGCGGCGCCGGCCTCGCCGTACCACGACCCGCCGACCCGGCGCCGATCACAACCAGCACACGTCGGATGGAGATCCGCGCCGTGGCCGCCGTATGAGGGGTGGCGCGGGAGCTTCTGGGGGTCAGGGGCGCGGGGAGGCCAGGAGGAGGTCGGCGAAGTGGCCGCCGTATGAGGGATGGGGCGGGAGCTTTTGGGGGTCAGGGGCGCGGGGAGGCCAGGAGGAGGTCGGCGAAATGGCCGCCGTATCGGGGATGGCGCGGGAGCTTCTGGGGTCAGGGGCGCAGGGAGGCCAGGAGGAGGTCGGCGAAGTGGCCGCCGACCTCGGCGGCCGACAGCGGGCCGTCGGCGTGGTACCAGGTGCCGAGGTGGTGGACCGAGCCGAAGAAGAAGTCGACCACGAGATCGGCCGGCACGTCGGCGCGGAACACGCCGGCGCGCCTGCCCTGGTCCACCAGGTCGCGGAAGCGTTCGTGGTAGCGGCGCCGCTCCGCCCGCACGGCCTTCTGGGTCTCGGGCGCGAGCTGGTGCATCGACCGGAAGAAGATCTTGGAGTCGTCGAGGTTCTCGATGCTGGTGGCGACCACGTCGGCCGCGGCGGCGTGCACGCGGTCGGCGATCGGCCCGGGCGCGTCCGCGAACCTGTCGAGCCGTTCCATCTGCAGCCGCAGCACGCGGGCGTAGATCTCCTGGAGCAGGTCATCCTTGGAGGTGAAGTAGTGGTACATCGCCCCCTTGGTGACCCCGGCGGCGGCGACGACCTCCTGCACCGACGTGCTCTCGAACCCCTTCTCGGCGAACAGCCGCGTCGCCTCGGCGATCAGCCGCTGCCGTACGGGCTCGTCCGGCCGGACGCTCTCGCCCGGCCTGTCCTGTGTCGTGGTGGCCGGTCGCCGGGCCCCGTTGCGCGCCATCTCGCACGCCTCCCCTGAATCGCGATGACACCCAGCGTACCGACTGGTCGGTCAACTGATGGGGGACATGGCGTCTTCTGGCGTGCTGATTTACCCGGGTCCGGATAACTTCCGCGCCCATGCTGTGTCGCGGGTGTGCTAATTCCGTTACCTTGGGAAAGTTGGAGCCCCGGGTTGGGTACTCCATAACGTAGTCGACTGAGCCCGAAATCGTGGGGGTTTCCGGTGCCCAATGGGTCCATCTACGTGCCGCAGGACGACAAGTTCAAGTGGGGCTCACCTTCGGTGATGTACGAGCTCCGGTGGCGCGAGACCAGGTCGGAGCGCCGCCGTCGGCGCCACTTCATGGCGGGAGCGGGCCTCATCCTGTTCACCGCTCTCGCCTTCTACCGCTCCTTCCCGCTGCCCTTCCTCATCGGGCTGCTCGGCGGCGGCGCGGTATGGGTGGTCGACGCCTTCGTCTCCTGGCGGATGTTCGAGGCCACCGCCGTCTGGCGCGGCAAGCGCAGCGGCGCCGTCCGCACCGGCCGCCTGCTGCGGCGCGGGCTCGGCAAGCACGGGTACCGCGTGCTCGACGGGCGCGCCGTGCCGGGCAAGGCGTCCATCGACCACCTGGTGATCGGCCCGGGCGGGGTGTGGATCGTCGACAACGAGGCGTGGCCCCCCGACACCCACATCGCCGCCTACGGCGGCAAGCTCTTCTTCGGTGAGCGGTCGGGCACCTCGGTCGCCAAGGGACTCGTGGACGCCGCCACGACCATGGCCGAGATGCTGTCGCGCGAGTCGGGCATTCCCATCGCGGTGACGCCCCTGCTGGCCGTCCACGGCGGGCGCGTGAAGCCCCCGTTCGTGAGCGCCGAGGGCCTGACGCTGTTCCTGCCCCGCAAGGCGGCGCGGTGGATCATCGGCGACGCGCACGTCGACCTGTCGCAGGAGCAGGTCGAGGTCCTCGCCCGCACGGCCGCGCGCATCCTGCGGCGCATGTCCTGACGCCCGGCCCGCTCCTGCGCCGGGGCGGATGCCCGGGTCTCCTCCTCCGCCGGCCGATGGCCGGGACGCGGGTCCGGGTCGTCTCCCCGGAGCCAGGGCGGCCAGTGCGGCCAGTGCGGTGACCACCTACGCTCACCGGGCGCGGCTCTCCACCCCGGCCATGTGCTGGAGGTGGTCGGCGCCGGGGCGGCGGGTCGGCCGAGCCCGTCTGCCCATGACCGGCCGGGGGCCGGGCGAGGGTGCGGCGATGCCGGCGCCTGCAACGGCGCCCGGCCCGGGGAACGTCCGTGGACGGCCCACTAGGCCAGTTCCTCGATGAAGGCGGCGAGCTGGGCGACGTTGCGGCACTCGTGCATGGGCACCACGCCGCCGTAGGCGCCCGCCACGGAGTCGCCGGTGTCCCACTGCGCGCGCGGCTCGGGGTTGAGCCAGTACGCGTGCCGGGCGGCGCCCGCGAGCTCCTTCAGCACCGGCAGCGCCGGAGACTGGTAGTTCGACCGCGCGTCGCCCAGGATCAGCAGGGACGTCTTGGGGGTGATGGCGTCGGCGTACCGTTCGGCGAACCTCTCCAGCGCCCGCCCGTAGTCGCTGCGCCCGAAGCGGGTGATGTCCGCCTCCCGGGTCATCCGCGTGATCGCCTCCACGACGTCTGCGCCGGGCGCGAAGAAGCGGGTGATCTCGTCGGCCGTGTCCACGAACGCGAACGCGCGCACCTTGGCGAACTGCTCGCGCAGCGCGTAGGTCAGCAGCAGCGTGAAGTGCGAGAAGGCCGACACCGAGTCGCTGGCGTCGCACAGCACCACCAGCTCCGGCTTGTGCGGGCGCCGGGGCCGCATGTGGGTCACGACGGGCACGCCGCCGGTGCTCAGCGACGCCCGCACCGTGCGCCGGAAGTCCAGCCGGCCGCGGTCGCCGTGCCTGTGCTTGATCGTCAGACGGGTGGCCAGGCGCCGCGCCAGCGGGTGCACCTCGCGCCGCAGCCGGGACAGGTCGGCCTTGGTGATCCGCAGGAAGTCGATCTGGTCCACCGGCGGCCGCACCGCGGACCTGGCGATCCTGTCGATGCCGGACTCCTCGGCGATCCTGCGGCGCACGTCCGCGGCGACGGCCTCCTCGAAGCCGGCGATGCCGTCCGACAGCCGCCGGCGGGCGAGCTTCTCGGCCAGGCCGCCCCGCTCCTGCCCGCGCAGCAGCCCGGCGAGCATCCCGGCCATCAGCGTGCCGGGGGACAGGGCGCGCAGCACCGAGTAGGAGAACCAGTTCTGCCGGCCCGAGGCGGCCTGCTGGCGCCCGAACCGCTCCACCATGGCCCGGACGAACTCCCCGAAGGCCGGGTCGCCGGTGGCGCCCGCGTCGGCGGCCAGCAGTTCGGCCAGCCGCTCGCGCAGCTCGGGCACCTCGGCCCGCTCCAGGTCAGGACCGTCGCCGCCCGTCCGGGCGGCGGGGCGCGGGCCGCCGGTGACCGGCGGGAACCACAGGTCGAACAGCGTGTCGAAGGCCGGGCGGTACGCCGGGCGCTTGACCAGCGTCGCCGCGTACGCCTCGCGCAGCGCCTCGCGATCGGTCATCTCGATCACCTGGAGGGCGCGGGCCGCGTCCAGCCCTTCGGCGGGGGACACCGGCACCCCGGCCCCGCGCAGCGCCGCGAGGAACCGCACATGCCTGTCCAGCAGCGGCGTCACTCGGTGAGCCCCAGTTCCTTCACCGCGCGGGTCTGGTCGGTGGCGTGCTTGAGCACCACGCCCAGCGTCGCGGCCGTCGTGGCCTCGTCCAGGTCCGCGCGTCCGAGCGCGAGCAGCGTCCGCGCCCAGTCGATGGTCTCGGCGATCGACGGCGACTTCTTCAGCTCCAGGGCGCGCAGCGTGGCGACCGTGCGGGCGAGCTGCTCGGCCAGCGAGGCCGCGATGCCGGGCACCTGCGCGAGCACGATGTCCCGCTCGCGATCGGGCGAGGGGTAGTCCAGGTGCAGGTACAGGCAGCGCCGCTTCAGCGCCTCCGACAGCTCCCGCGTCGCGTTGGAGGTCAGCACGACGAACGGCCTGCGGGTCGCGGCGATCGTGCCGAGCTCGGGGATCGTCACCTGGTAGTCGGACAGGATCTCCAGCAGCAGGCCCTCGACCTCGACGTCGGCCTTGTCGATCTCGTCGATGAGCAGAACGGCCGGTCCCGTGCGCCTGATCGCCTTCAGCAACGGCCGCTCCAGCAGGAACTCCTCGCTGAAGATGTCGTCGTGGGTGTCCTCCCACGCCTGCCCGCCGGCGGCCTGGATGCGCAGGAGCTGCTTCTTGTAGTTCCACTCGTACAGCGCCCGGGCCTCGTCCAGACCCTCGTAGCACTGCAGCCGGATCAGCTCGGCCCCGGCCGCCTGGGCGACGGCCTTGGCGAGCTGCGTCTTGCCGACCCCGGCCGGGCCCTCGGCCAGCAGCGGCTTGCCCAGCGCGGCGGCGAGGAAGACCGGCGTCGTGATCGCGTCGCCGGCCAGGTAGTCCGCCGCGGCGAGCCGTTCCCCGGCGTCGGCGGGTGAGGCGAACCACGGCGTCATCGGCACTCCCGTCATCGACCCGAATGTTGTTCTACTCTAACCGGTCCCACAGGTACGAAGCGGTCCACAAGGTGCGCTAATCTTGAGCTGCATTCTGCGCCGCTAGCTCAGTTGGTTAGAGCAGCTGACTCTTAATCAGCGGGTCCGGGGTTCGAGTCCCTGGCGGCGCACCACGGCAATGGCCGGTGGCCTGGGCACTCTCACTTGACGGGGGTGCCCATCGTCATTTCCGGCGCCGTGATGTTCTGGCGCCGTGCTGTTCTGGACGTGAACCTTTCACCGCGAAAGCCTCGCCCTGCTGGGCCGGGGCCACTCGGGCGGCATGGGGGTGAACCGGCGTGGCCGCGGGCGCGTCGGAGCGATCATGCAGATGTCCGATGAGTCGCTCATCGAGGGCATGGCGTCGGGGGACCAGGACGCGACGGCCGTGTTCGTGCGGAGGTTCCACGCGCGGGTGTACGGGCTGGCGCTCGGGGTGGTGGGCGACCCGGGGCTCGCCGAGGAGGTGGCGCAGGACGCCTTCGTGCGGGCCTGGCGGCACGCGGCCACCTACGACGCGCGGCGCGGGCACGGGGCGACCTGGTTGCTGACGATCACCAGGAACGCGGCGGTGGACGCCGTCCGGCACCGCCGCAACCTGCCGGTCGAGCCGGGGGGCATCGCCGCCCGGCCCCCCGCGACCGCCGAGGCGGCCGACCGCGCAGGGGCCGAGCGGTTGTCGCTGGAACTGGAGGGTCTTCCGCCCGAGCAGAGCAGGCTGGTCGTGCTGGCGGTGGGCTACGGGTTCACGGCCGCGGAGATCGCCGAGCGCGAGGGGATACCGCTGGGGACGGCGAAGACCCGCATCCGGCGCGGCCTGGCCCGGCTGCGCCGGAGCCTCGGGGCTCCCGGCGAGGACCGGCCGCCGGAGGCGGGATGAGCGCGGTCACTTCAGTTCCACGCGGTCGAGCAGGTCGCCGGTCACTTCCGCTGCACGCCGTCGAGAAGATCGCCGGTCGCTTCACGTCGATGCCGTCGAGCAGGTCTCCCGTCATTTCAGGTCGATGCCGTCGAGCAGGTCGCCGGTCACGTCGCCGGGGGAGGCCGCGCCGCACAGGGTCAGGGCGTTGGCCAGCTCGTTCCGCAGCAGGGTGAGGACCCGTTCGACGCCGGCCCGGCCCGCGACCGCGAGCCCCCACAGCGCGGGCCGCCCGATCGCCACGGCGTCCGCGCCGAGCGCGAGCGCCTTGACGACGTCGGTGCCGCGCCGCACGCCGCCGTCCAGCAGCAGCGGCACCTGTCCGCGTACGGCGTCGGCGACCAGGGGGAGCCGGTCGAGCGAGGCGGGGACGGTGTCGAGCTGGCGGCCGCCGTGGTTGGACACGACGATCGCGTCCACGCCGTGCTCGACGGCGAGACGCGCGTCCGCCGGGTGGAGCACGCCCTTGAGCACGATCGGCAGCGAGGTCGTCTCGCGCAGCCAGTCGAGGTGCCGGAAGGACAGGTCCGGGGACAGCGCGACCTGCCGCACCTCGTCATCCCGGCCCTCCTGACCCTTCTGGACCATGTTCGCGCAGTACATGCCGGGCGGCAGGTCGTAGAAGCCGCTGCGGTCGCCGCGCTCGTTGCGCCCCAGGGCGGGGGAGTCGGCGGTGACGACGAGCGCGCGGCAGCCCGCGTCCTCCGCCCGCCGGACCAGCGACGTGGTGAAGCCCAGGTCCGGCTGGATGTACAGCTGGAACCAGAGCTTCGGCCCGCAGGCGGCGATCTCCTCGATCGTGACCGTGGAGAGCATCGCGGCGATCATGATGACGCCGGCCTCGGCGGCGGCGCGGGCGGTGGCGAGCTCGCCGTCGGGATGGGCCAGCCGGTGGAAGGCCGTCGGCGCGAGCAGGACGGGCATGGACGCGGTCTCGCCCAGCACGGTGACCTCCAGCCGGGGCGGCCCCTGGCCGCGCAGGACGCGCGGCACCAGAGCGCGGCGGCGGAAGGCGGCCTCGTTGGCGGCCACCGTGATCTCGTCCTGGGCGCCGCCCGCGAAGTAGTCGTAGTGCGCCGGGTCGAGCCGGGCGCGGGCGGCCGGTTCGAACTCGCGGAGGTTCACCGGCGGCGTCTCGCGCGTCACGGCGCCGGTCCCGACATGGTCCATGCCGGTTATACGAGTCCAGGCGCTCGCCAAGATTCACAATCAATGTGAAGATTCAACGAATCTCGCGAATCGGTTGTTTCCGTATAACTGGTCCCGGAGATGAGGAGACCCATGATCGTCGCCATCTCGGTCCTGGTCGTGTTCCTGAGCCTGCCGTACTGGCTGCCCCGCACGGTGGTCGCCCTGCGGGTCTGGATCTTCGCCCGCGTCAACGGGGCCGAGGGCATCACCGTGCCCGGCGGCCGGTTAGGCCCGTCCCGGTTCATGGAGCTCTACTCCCACCCCGCCGCGAACGGCCGCAGCAAGGGCGCGGCGCTGTCGGACCTGTTCTGGTACTGGCTGTCCCCGGGCCCCGAGCTGCACCAAGAGCACCTGGAACCCGGGCCGCGCTACGAGGAGGTCGCCCGCTGCACGCGCCGCATCCTGCGGATGCCCAGCCGGACGGCCGACGACCTGGCCGTCCGGAGCGTGGAGGCGGCGCTGCCCGGCCAGATCGGCCTGGTGCGGCTGCGCGACCTGGTCATGCCCGTCTGGGCGGATCTGTACTACCGGGTGGTCTTCGGGGGGGAGTGCCCGGAGCAGGTCCGCCGCATGATCGTGGCCAACGCCGACGACGTCGTGACCGCGCTCAAGTGCTCCGGCCTGCGGCACATGCGGCGCAGGCTCCGCCTGACCGACCACCTCGAGAGCGTGCTGGACGAGGTGCCGCACGAACTGCCCCGCCCGTTCTCCCGCCGGGAGCGGGCGCTGTACCTGCACGGGACGTTCTTCACCACCGCCGTCGTGCAGAGCTCGGAGGCGACGGCGCACGTGCTGCTGATGCTCGCCCGGCACCCGGAGATCCAGGAACAGGCGGTGACCGACGAGAAGCTGCTGGCCCACGTCATCGAGGAGACCTTCCGGATCTTCCCGCTCTTCGGGATCGCCCATCGCATCACCTCGGCCGACATCACGCTGGACGACGCCACGATCCCGGTGATCCCGGCGGGGTCGGTGCTGTGCTTCGACTACCTGCGCTACCAGCGCTCGGGATACCACGACCCGGACACCTTCGACCCGTGGCGGGAGGAACGCCCGACCTACATCCCGTTCGGGGTGGCGGCGAACCGCCCCTGCCCCGCGTGGCACCTGGCGCCGCTGACCGTGCAGGGCGTGGTCAGGGAGCTGCTCGGCCGCTACGCGTTCGCGACCTCGGCCGGCCACACCCGGTCGCTGCCGAACCGCGGTCCCTGCCTGGTCACCCCGCGGGCGGCGTCAGCGCGGCCGCGCCCGGCCCTCATGGCCGCCATGCGGGTGCGCGACCGCTGGGAGGACGTGGGGCGCAGCGTCGTCCAGCTCTTCCTCGGCACCTTCATGGTCTGGCACGCCCGCCGCCTGCGGCTGTGCGCCCGGTACTTCGCCGCCGAGGAGAGCCGGGCGCAGCCCGCCGGACGACCCGCCGGATGACCGACGTGCCTGCGGCCGCCGCCCATCGCGGCATTCGGGTTGTGCGCCGAAGTGGATCAGGTGCAGGGTGTCGGGATGGGCGACACCTATCGGCGATTACGGCGGATGGTCACGCTGACCCTCGTGCTCACCGCCGCGGTCTGGCTGGCGGCGACGACACTGCTGCTCGGCAGCCGGGCGACGATCGCCTCGGCCGCCAGGGAGGCCAACCCCGCGCTGCTGGCCTCCCTGGCCGCCCACGCCGCGCTGTCGGACACCGACCGCGCCGCCTGGCAGAGCTTCCGCGGCGGGGAGGTCAAGCTCACCGGTCCCGGCCGGCGGTACCGCGACGACATCACGACCGCTGGTGAGAACCTCGTCCGCCTCGCCGAGCTGGACACGACCGGGACGGCGGGCCGCCAGGCGCTCCTCGCGGTCAACGGCCAGCTGGTGACCTACCAGGGCCTGGTGGAGCAGGCCGACGCCAGTTACCGGCAGGGCGCCGACGACCTCGGGTACGCCTATCTCACCTACTCCTCCAACCTGCTGCACGGCCCCGGCGGGCTGCTGTCGCGCATCGAGGACATGGCGCGGCTCAACCGCCGCGCCATCGAGCGCAGCCACACCTCGCCGTGGGTGGACCCCGGCACGCCGCTCGTGGCCCTGCTGGCGGCCGGCGTGCTCCTGGGGCACCTGCTCCGCGTCCAGGTCTTCCTGTCCCGCGCGTTCCGGCGGACGATCAACCCGCCGCTGCTGGCCGCCACCCTGGTCCTGTGCGTTCTGGCGATCTGGACGACCCTCGCCCTGAACGGCGGCCACCAGGCGTTCAGGTCCGCCGAGCGGCAGGCACTGCCGGCGCTGAGCCAGGTCTGGCAGACCCAGATCCGGCGGGCGGACCTCGGAACGGCCGCCCTGCGGGCGAACGCCTCCCGCGTCGCCTCCGCCGAACCGGACCTGACGGCCGCCGAGCCCGCCCGGGCGCGGCTCGACACACTGATGGCGCGGGCGCTGGACTCGGGCGGGCTGACGGCGGGCCTGCCGATCGGCGCCGTCGCCGTCGCCGTGCTCGCCACCGCCGGGCTGCGGCTGCGGCTCTACGAGTTCCGAGGCTGAGGAGGCCGGGGATGATCAGGCGATTAGGACCGGCGCTGGTGCTCCTCTGCTGCCTGTCGGCCCTCTCCTGCGGCCGGTCCGGCGGCGGCGAGTCGATCTCGGTGCTCGGTCCGTGGACCGGCCAGGAGGAGCAGGCGTTCCGCGCCATGTTCGCCGGCTTCGAGCAGGCCACCGGGATCCACGTCGACTACACCGGGACGCGCGACGCGAGGTCCGTCCTCGGCAGCGAGATCCACAACGGCAATCCCCCCGACCTCGCCGTGCTGGCGACGCCCGGCGAGTTGCGCGACTACGCCGCGGCGGGGGTGCTGCGTCCTGTCGACGACGCGCTGAAGGCGTCCGATCTGCGCGCCCAGTACGGCGCCGGAGTCGGCGACCTCACCGTCGTCCCCGGCCCGACGGGCGAACGGCACTCCTACGCGGTCATCGTCAAGGCGGCTCTGAAGAGCATCATCTGGTATGCCCCCGGGAAGCTGCCCGCGGACGCCCGTATCCGGCTGACCGCGCCCGGCCTGACCTGGAAGGAGCTGACCCGGGTCGCGTCCGGCCTGGGGTCCTCCGGCGGGCGGCCCTGGTGCATGGGGATGGAGGACACCGCCAACTCCGGCTGGCCGGGCACCGACTGGATCGAGGACCTCCTGCTCCACCGGTCGGGGCCAGGGGTGTACGACCAGTGGGTCGCGGGGACGCTGCCGTGGACCTCCGCGCCCGTGAAACAGGCCTGGCAGGCGTTCGGGTCGGTCGTGGCACAGGCCGGCGATCGCGGACGCATCCTGCTCACCAACTTCGGGCGGGCCGGGACGCGGATGTTCGTCACGCCCCCGGAATGCTTCCTCGACCACCAGGGGTCGTTCATCACGGCGTTCTACGGCCAGGCCCTCGGCAGGGGGAACGCCTCGCCGGGTCCGGAGACCGATTTCGACTTCATCCCCTTCCCCTCGGGTGACGAGCAGAACGGATCCCCCGCCGACGGCCAGGACGGCGACGGGCAGGGGGATGGGCAGGGAGATGGGCAGGGCGACGGCGGGCGAAGCGGTGAGGGGCAGGGACGGGCGGAGGAGGTGGCGGCGGACCTGCTCGGCATGTTCCGCGACACCCCCGCCGCCCGCAGGTTCCTCGCCCATCTGACGACGCGAGCCGCCCAGGAGGCGTGGATCCGGCGCCCGGCGAGCGGCGCGATCTCGCTCAACCGGTCGGTCCCGGTCGACGCCTATCCCGACGCCCTCTCCCGCCGCATCGCCGGGACGCTCACCGCCGCCGGCGCCGTGCGCTTCGACGCCTCCGACTCCATGCCGCAGACCATGGCCGCCGCCTTCGGCCACGCGGTCCTGGCCTACATCGCCGACCCCGGGCGGCTGGACGCCCTCCTCGCCGACCTCGACCAGGTCCGCCGAGCCTCGCACTGACCGCGACCATCCTCCTGGCCCGTGGCGAGCCCGGCCGTTCGCGGCTGCATCGGCGCGTTGCGGGATCGGGGCCTTCGCAGCAGGTGCGGTGTGGGCCGTCTGACCTGCGCCGATAGAGTGTGGTTTGTACGCCCGGCGGGAACGCGGAACCGGGGCACGACCGCCCGCGGGACCGGATCGCGCCAGAGCACCGACCAGGCGCGGGCGTCCTCGCGCAGCAGAGCAAGGGAGCGGGCCACGCTCGAAGACCGCAGGCACGTCCCTCATGTCCCGCCGACGGCCGGCACCGGGCGGGACGTGCTGATCGGCGCGGCCCTGAGCCGGGCGGTGCGTGACATGGACGCCTACTCGGGGGCGGTCTACCTGCCCGACGACGAGGGGCGGCACCTGGCGGCGACCGTGATCTGCGGCGCCCCTCCCGCGATCTTCACCATGCCCGACCGGATGTCGGTGGACGGGCCGTACGCGACGGCGATGGCCTACCGCACGGGGCGGCCGGTGAGCGTGGGTGCCACGGACGCGAGCTTCCCCGCCGCGCGGCTGCTGCCGCTGGTCCCCTTCGCCTACTCGGTGGTCGCGGTCCCGCTCATCGCCGAGGAGGGCCCGATCGGGACGCTCACCGTGGCGTGGGTGCCCCCTCGCCGGCATCGGCTCCCCGACGCCGAGATGCTTCGCCTGAGGGGCATGGGCGCCTCGCTGAGCCGCGACCTGGCGCGCCTGGGCGAGCGGGGCGCGTCCATCAGGGCCAACCGTCCCCCGGTGGTCATGCCGCTGTACGACGGCACCGCGCAGGAGCGGGAGTGGGGCCTGCCCGGCATCCCCGGCTCGTTCGGCATGTCGCTGATGTACCAGGTGTACAAGCTCTCGGCGATGCTGAACGAGGCCAGGGGCCTGCCGGAGATCATCCACGCGGCCGAGCAGCGGGTGATGGCGCCCTTCGGCGCCTGCTGCTTCGCGCTGGCCACGATCGCGGAGGGCCGGCTGCGGCTGGCCGGGCAGACGGGCTGCCAGGTGGGTCTGGCGGAGGAGATCCACGACGTCCCCCTCACCCGGTCCACTCCCTACACCGACGTGATCCGTAACCGCGACCCGCTGTTCTTCACCGGTGACGACGTCCTGAGCTCCGACTATCCGTCCACGACCGCCGGCGGCCTGCAGTCCCTGGCCGTGCTGCCGATCGGCCCGAGCGCCGCGCCGGTCGGCACCCTCATCCTCGGTTTCGACCGGCCCCGGCGGTTCGGGGCCGGCGAGCGCGCCGTCCTGCTGATGATGACCAGTCAGCTCGGCCTGGCGACGGAGCGGGCGCGGCTCGGCGAGAACGAGCGGGCCCTCGCCCAGGGGCTGCAGAAGAGGCTGCTGCCGCGCACGCTGGCCGAGCTGCCGCAGGTGGTCACGACCGCCCGCTACCTGTCGGCCCCCACCTCCGCCGGG
The DNA here is from genome assembly GCF_053602655.1 of Sphaerisporangium sp. NPDC004334. Lineage (NCBI taxonomy): Bacteria > Bacillati > Actinomycetota > Actinomycetes > Streptosporangiales > Streptosporangiaceae > Sphaerisporangium > Sphaerisporangium sp. NPDC004334. The sequence continues at coordinate 12,164 of NZ_JBSGDZ010000021.1, read as the reverse complement.
GTCGGCGGTGACTGGTACGACGCCTTCTGCCTGCCCGGCGGCCGCATCGCCCTGATCGTGGGCGACGTCGAGGGGCACAACATCGACAGCGCCGTGATCATGGGCCAGCTGCGCAGCGCGTTGCGCGCCTACGCGGCCGAGGGGCACAGCCCGGCGGGGGTGCTCGCCAGATCCAGCGCCCTGCTCGCCGACCTCGACACCGACCTGCTGGCCACCTGCTGCGTCGTGCGCATCGACCCGGAGGCCGGCGTCGCGGAGGTGGCGCTCGCCGGCCACCCCGTGCCGCTGGTCTGCGGGCCGGACGGCGTGGTCACGGTGCCCGACGTCCCCCCCAACGTGCCGCTGGGAGTCCCGCTCGACGGGGCGCACCGCACGGCCGAGATCCCCCTGAGCCAGGGCTCGCTGCTGATGCTCTACACCGACGGCCTCGCGCAGTCGGCCGCCGGCGATCCGGTGCTCGGGGCCCGCGACCTGCTCGCATCGGTCGAGGAGCCCGGTGACGCCTCCCTGGAGCGGCTCGCCGACCGTCTCATCGCCGTCGCGCCGGACCACGAGGTGCGCCGCGACGACATCGCCGTCCTGCTCGCCCGCTACGAGGGCGACCCGTGCGGCGAGCGCCGCCGCATCGACCGCATGGCCATCCAGCGGCACGACCTGCAGGGCGTCGGGGCCGCCCGCAGGTTCGTCCGGCGCCACCTGCGCGAATGGGGCCTGGACGAGCTGTCCGACGACCTTGAGGTGATGGCCTCGGAGATGGTCACCAACGCGCTCATCCACGCCGACAGCGACGTGGAGGTGCGGCTGCGTGAGTACCCCGACCGGGTCCACCTGGAGGTCCGCGACACCGACCCCCATCCCGCCGTGCCCTCGCCGATCACCGCCTCCGAGGAGACCAACGCGGTCGCCGAGCACGGCCGCGGCCTGATCATCGTCGGGCGGCTCGCCACGACGTGGGGCAACTCGCCGAGCGGCCGCGGCAAGACGGTCTGGCTGGACCTGGACACCGGTCACGGGTCAGGGTCGCCATGTTTCGGGCCGCGGAGGCGGGTAGGGCCGGATGCGGCAGATGATGATCGCCGGCAGGTGACCCGGCCAGGGGGAGAGGGGGCGCGGTCGTGAACGCACGTGACCCGCATTCACGGTTCGAGGACGAGGGGATTCCCGACCTGCAGGACGGCACCCCGCAGCAGCAGTGGGCGGTCGATCCCCAGGAGGCGCCGCTGCCGGCGGACCGGCCGATCGCGGTGGACGACTTCGGCACCACGATGGAGGAGCAGAGCCAGGGCGAGTCCCTGGAGGGCCGGCTGCGGCGCGAGGTTCCCGAGGAGGAGCCGGTGTTCGGCGTCGGCGAGCAGGAGGCCGCGACGGGCACGCGAGGCGTGGACGAGCGCGGCCTGGACGAGCGGGGCCTGGATCCGGAGATCCCCGACGGCCCGCCGTCCGATGAGGACGCCGAGAACGGCCTCGGGGTCGGCTCCGACCTCGACACCCGCTTCGAGCCCGATGACGACCTCGACGACGACTGGTCCGCCCAGCCCGAGGAGCCGTCCGGGACGGTGTGGGACGAGCCGCGCCGCGCGGGCCGCCTGGTGGAGCCGGACGAGGGCGTCCGGGGCGACACCGAGGCCGAACTGATCGCGGACGAGGTGGGCCCGGACGGCGGCGGCTACACCGCCGAGGAGGCCGCGATGCGGGTGGAGCCCGAGTGACAGCCTGCCGATCCGGGCCCGGGCGAAGACGATTCGCGGTCGCCCCGGCCGGCCACACCGGCCGGGGCGACGGCGGCCACCTCCCCGGCGAGCGGGCCTGTACCCGGGCATGACGCACCAGGGCGAGAAAGCGGTCTTTCTCGTCCTGGGCGGGTCATTCGAAGTCGTCCGGGTTGAGTTCCTTGAGGCGTTCGCGTTCGGCGTCGCTGATCTCCGTCTCGCCCTCGCTCGCGCGAGAGCCGAAGGGCATCCCGTGCGGGACGCCGCCGGCCGCCGCGGATCCTTCCTCAGCGGATGTGAACGGCGCGCCGGACGCTCCGCCGGTGTCGCGCTCGACGTGCCCGGACTCCTCCTGCTCGACGTGCCCGGACTGCTCCTTACTGGATGATGTGCTCATGTCGTCCCCCGTACATCCACGGCGGGCTCCGGCCCTGTTCCGGCCGGGCGGGGCCGGCGTCGCCGCCGTGGGGCCCTGTGTGCCGGGCGAGCGCGGTGCGGGCCGTGGAATCGTCGCGTGAATCCCTACCCCTCTGACGCGCGGTTACACTGCGCAGCCCCTTCGACCTGCGGTTTCATAGCCGGAGGGCCGGCGGTTGGCACCTCCGGGGCAGGGTAGAGGCCGACCCTGGGGCGCTACGGTCCCGCTGGAGGAGGAGCCATGATGGCAGCCCGTTCCGAGGCGAGGCCGTCCGCTCGACGCCCATGGGTGCGCATTCTGCTGACCGGGCTGGTGCTCTGGCTGCTGACGGTGGCGATCACCTTCCTCACCGGGAACCCGAACCTGATCCCCACCCTTGTGCTGCTCGGCAGCTTCCTGGTGCCGGTGACCTTCGTCGTGTGGGCCTTCGAGCGCCGTGACACCGGGGAGCGTGGGACTCGATGCACTCCATCGCCCTGATCGTCACGCTGGTGCTGACCAGCACGCCCGGCGAGCTCGTCCTGCTCACCCGGGGCTTCATCCCCGACCCGAGCGAGGCGCAGTTGCGGTCGTTCACCATCGTGTACTGGGCCGGTCTGGCCGTGGTCGCGCTGGCCGGCGTCGGCTGGCTGCTCGGCCTGTGGCGCTCGACCCGCCGCCCCGGCCGCGTCCCGCCGGCCTTCCGCGTCCCCACGGGGTCTCCGCCGAGATGACCCGCTCACCGGAGCGGCGCGCCGGCGCCTGATACGGTCGGTCGCGTGATGGATCGGCGCCACGGCACGGCGGAGATGCTGGTCCGCCTGCTCGACGACGCCCATTTCGCCGCCCTGGAACAGATTCCGGCCCTGGTGGCCGAGCACGCCGCGCGCGCGGGCCTGTACGACGTGCGCATCTATCTGGCCGACCTGCAGCAGAACGTGCTGCGCCCGCTCACCGCCCTCGGCCACATCGCCGGCAAGGACAAGGCCGACACCGACGACACCGACGACACCGACGAGATGGCCGAGATGGCCGAGATGGCCGAGATGGCCGACGTGGTGATGGTCGCCGGCGAGCCGGGCACCGAGGAGGTCACCGAGCTGAGCGTCGAGGGGACGCTGGCGGGCCGGGTCTTCCAGGAGACGCGGATACTGTCGTCGGAGGCGCCCGGCGGCGGCACGATCCTCTGGGTGCCCATGCTGGACGGTGTCGAGCGTCTCGGTGTGTTCCGGGCCGCCACGCGCGATCCCCGGGACGCCGCGTCTCACGGAGAAGAGGCCACGGACGCCGCCGCCGAGGAGATGCCGCGTGAGACCGGCTTCGCCTACCGCGAGGCCGTCGAGTCCCTGGCGTCGCTGGTCGCGCTCCTGGTGATCAGCAAGCGGCCCTACAGCGACTCCTACGCCCGGCTGGTGCGGACGCAGCCGATGAACGTGGCCGCCGAGATGCAGTGGAACCTCACGCCGCCGCTGACGTTCGCCAACGACACCATGGTGATCGGCGCCGTCCTGGAGCCCGCGTACGAGATCGGCGGCGACGCGTTCGACTACGCCATCGCGGGCGACGTCGTGCACCTGGCCATCTTCGACGCGATGGGCCATGACACCTCCGCCGGGCTCACCGCCAACCTGGCCGTGGCCGCCTGCCGCAACAGCCGCCGCCAGGGCGCGGGGCTCGTCGAGGCCAGCGAGAGCGTCGAGCGCGTCCTGATCGAGGAGTTCGGCAGGGGCGTCCGCTTCGTCACCGCGATCATGGCGCATCTCGACCTGACGACCGGCCTGCTGACGTGGGTCAACCGGGGGCACCACCCTCCCGTGGTGATCAGGGACGGACGCTGGACCTCCACCCTGGAGTGCCCGCCGTCCCACCCTCTCGGCCTGGACCTCGGCCTTCCCGTCACCCTGTGCCGGGAGCAACTGGAGCCGGGCGACCGGCTGCTGCTCTACACCGACGGCATCACCGAGGCCCGCAACCGGCACGGGCAGGAGTTCGGGCTGCACCACTTCGTCGACTTCATCATCCGGCACAACGCCGCCGGTCTCGCCGTCCCCGAGACCCTGCGCCGCCTGATCCGCAACGTGCTCGACTACCACAGCGGCGAGTTGCAGGACGACGCCACGGTGCTGCTGGCCGAATGGCGCGGCGGCGGCGCCCGCCGGCTCGCACTGCGGGCCTGACGGGCGCCCGCCGGTCGGCGACCGCGCGCCTGAGCGCCGCGGCCGGGGCGCGGCAGGTCAGCGGGTGCCGATGAGGCGCTCGGCGAACCAGTCAATGGTGCGGCGCAGCCCGGTGGTCACCTCCACTCTCGGCCGCCAGCCGAGGCGCTCGGCCGCCAGCGAGGTGTCCGGGCGCCGGACGCCGGGGTCGTCCACCGGCCGGTCGACGAAGTCGATCGGCGAGGAGGAACCCGCCAGGTCGCGGATGGTCCGGGCCAGATTCAGCACCGACATCTCCGTGGGGTTGCCGATGTTGACCGGTCCGGCGAAGTCGCTGTCGGCCAGGGTGAGGATGCCCTCCACGGTGTCGTCCACGTAGCAGACCGAACGGGTCTGCCGTCCGTCCCCGGCTACGGTGATCGGCTCGCCGGTGAGGGCCTGGCGGATGAACGTGGGGATGGCGCGGCCGTCGTGGGGGCGCATGCGGGGGCCGTAGGTGTTGAAGATGCGCACGATGGCGGTGTCGGTGCCGTAGGAGTTGCGGTAGGCCGTGGTGAGCGATTCGGCGAAGCGTTTGGCCTCGTCGTACACGCTGCGCGGGCCGACCGGGTTGACGTTGCCCCAGTACGTCTCGCGTTGCGGGTGTTCCAGGGGGTCGCCGTACACTTCGCTGGTCGAGGCCAGCACGAAGCGGGCGCCCTTCTCCCGGGCCAGGCCGAGGGCGTGCAGGGTGCCCAGGCTGCCCACCTTGAGCGTCTCGATCGGATGGCGCAGGTAATCGATGGGCGAGGCCGCCGAGGCGAAGTGCAGCACCTGGTCCACCTGGCCGCTCACGTGGACGAACCCGGTCAGATCGCACTCCACCAGCCGGAACGCGGGGCGTTCCAGCAGGTGCGCGACGTTCTCCGGGGATCCGGTCAGGAAGTTGTCCATGCACACGACGGCGTCACCCCGCTCCAGGAGCCGCTCACAGAGATAGGAGCCGAGGAATCCGGCGCCTCCGGTCACGACGGTTCTCACCATGGATGTCCCTCCAGCAAGGTCGCGATGGCGTCGAGGACGTCCCGGACGTTGATGCGCAGCAGGCCCGGGTCGGGCGTGCCGCCGTGCGGATCCCCGGACCGGCCCGCCCACAGCGGGATGTGCGGCCCGCCCTCGGGCGGCCCCCACAGCCGGGGCGGCGTCGGCCCGAAGAGCACGACCGACGGGGTGGCGTACGCGGTGGCCAGGTGCGCCACGCCGGTGTCGCCGCAGACCACCAGGCGCGCCGAGGCGACCAGGGCCGCCAGGTCGCCGATGCCCGTACGGCCGGCCACGACCCGCCGCTCCGGGATCCCGGCGAGGGCCGCGACCCGCAAGGCCAGGTCCCGTTCCGCGCCACCCCCGGTGATCAGCACCCGGTGCCCGGCCCGGTGCAGCCATGCCGCGACCTCCGCGAACCGGTCCGGGGGCCACCGCCTGGCCGGGAAGGCCGCCCCGGGATGGACCACCGCGTACCCGCCCGCCTCGTCCGGGCGCACCATCGGAGGGCCGGGAGGCGGGGGGAGCGCCAGGTCGCCGGCGTCGGCGGGCAGGCCGTACCAGCCGAGCAGGGCGCACCACCGGACCACCTCGTGGACGTCCTGCCGCCACGGCGGGCCCTGCACCTGCGGCAGGTCGGGGTGGGCGTGGCAGAGCAGGCGTCCGGGGGAGGTCGCGAGCAGCGCGGCGGTGCTCTGCGGGCCGCTGCCGTGCAGGTTGACGGCGATGTCGGGCGCGCGGACGGGGACCGGGCCGGTGCCGGAGACGTCCACCGAATCGTCCACGGCGTCGATCGTGCGCACCAGCGCCGCCAGCGGCGCGGGCGTCGCCAGGACGATGCGGTGCCCGGGGTAGGCGCGCCGCAGCCCGCGCAGGGCGGGCACCGCCGTGAGCAGATCACCCAGTCCCAGCCCGCGCAGGGCCACCAGCACCGGTGCCATCGTGCCCGCCGCTCAGGGCCAGGAGGTCTCGGTGGAGGAGCAGACGACCAGCTCGCGCAGCTCGCAACCCGGTGGCCGGGTCAGGGCGAAGACCACGGTGGCGGCCACCTCCTCGGGGTCGTTCAGCCGGGCGTCCGGCCCCGGCTTGTACCGCTCGTCGCGGTCGTCGAAGAAGTGGGTGTGCATGCCGCCGGGCACCAGCAGCGTGACGCCGACCTCACCGGCGAGCTCGGCGGCGAGCGCCCGGGTGAAGCCGACGACGCCGAACTTGGCGGCGCAGTAGGCCGTCGCGTCGCTCACGGCGCGCAGGCCGAGGGTGGAGGCGACGGTCACCACGCGGCCCTTCGAGCGCCGCAGGTGAGGCAGGGCGGCCCGCACGACCGAGGCGGTGCCGAGCAGGTTGACCGCGATGACCCGCTCCCAGCGGTCGGCGGCCACGTCCGAGAGCCGCCCGCAGGCGTCGATGCCGGCCGCCGTGAAGACCCCGTCGATGCCGCCGGCCCGCTCGGCCAGCTCGGCGACCGCGCGCTCCGCCTGCGCGCGGTCGGCGAGGTCGGCGATCGCGTGGTCGACGCCGCTCTCGGGGGCGTTGACGTCCACGACCAGCGGCCGGCCGCCCGCCTTGGCGACGGCCTCGGCGGTCGCGCGTCCGAGCCCGGACGCCCCTCCGGTGATCAAGATGTTTCCCAGCACCAGGTCCTCCTCGGTGATCGGGTCGTTCGGGCTCTAGGAGGCCGCGCGCACGGCGGCGATGAGGCCGGTGGTGGAGCGGCCGGGGACCAGGGGGAGGATCACGATCTCGCCGCCGGCGCGGTGCACGGCGGCGGCTTCGGGCAGGTCGTGCCCCCGGTAGTCCCCGCCCTTGACCCACACGGCGGGCCGCAGGCGCTCGATCGCGGCGACCGGGGTCTCCTCGTCGAAGACCAGGACGGCGTCCACGCACCCCAGGGCCCGCAGCACCTCCACGCGGTCGGCCTCGGCGACCACCGGCCGGTCCGGGCCCTTCACCCGCCTGGTCGACTCGTCGGAGTTCAGGCAGACGATCAGCGCGTCGCCGAGGGCGCGGGCGCGGCGCAGCAGGCTGACGTGCCCGGCGTGCAGCAGGTCGAAGCAGCCGCCGGTGGCGACGACCGTCCCGCCCGCCGCCCGCACCCGCGCCGCCACCGCCTCGGCCTCCATCCCGGCCTCACCGGCGGCCACGGTCATGCGGACCCGAGGGGCCGGGAGGCGGACCGCCGACGCGCCGCCCTGTCCGACGAAAGCGGTGGCGGCGGCGACCGCGGCCGTGACCGCCTCCCGGACCGTCGCGCCGTCCGCCATGGCGGTCGCCGCGGTCGCCGCGAACCTGTCGCCGGCCCCGCAGGAGTCCTGGCCGGTGACCGTCCTGGGCGGGGGCACCTGGACGGCCGGTCCGCCGCGCGTGGCCAGCACCGCGCCCCTCCCGCTCAGCGTCACGGCCACCGCCGCCGCCCCGAACCGCTCGGCCAGGTCGCGCGCGGCCTGCCCGGGCGAGGAGTACGGCCGCTCGCACAGGACGCGGGACTCGGCCTCGCTGGGCGTGACCAGCGCGCATCCCCGAGCCGGAGGGCCGCCGCGCGGGTGGGGGTCCCAGACGACGGGCCTGGCCAGGGTGGACAGGACGTCCCTGTACAGATCGGTCACCCCGCGCCCGTAGTCGGACGCCAGCACGGCACGCGCCCCCCGCAGCACGGCGGCGACGCGGTCATCCGGCAGGTCACCCAGCAGGTCATCCGGCAGGTCGTGCGGCGTGGCGGCGACGCGGCCGCCCAGCGGGTCACGAAGCACGGCGGCGACGCGGCCGTCCGGCGCGCCGGCTTCGGCGGGACGGCAGGGCGCGCGGCCGTCGCCCGTGTCCAGCCTGACCATGGTCTGGCCGCGGCCCCGCACCCGCGTCTTGCACGGGGTGGCGCCGCGCAGCGGCAGCGGCAGGACCTCGACGTGGCCGGCGAGCAGACCCCTCAGACGGCGGCCCGCCGGATCGTCGCCGATCGCGGTGACCAGGACGACCTCGGCGCCGTCGCGGGCGGCGAGCAGGGCGGCCAGCCCGGCGCCGCCGGGCCTGGCGTGCTCGGCGGTCACCTCGACGACCGGCGCCGGCGCGTCAGGGCAGAGCCGCTCCACCTCGCCCTCGATGTCCACGTCCAGCAGCGAGTCGCCGATGACGACGATGGGGCCCCGGCTCACGCGCACGCCTCTTCCACCACGGCGCACAGCATGTGGATCACCGCGAGGTGCACCTCCTGGACGGTGGCGGTGTCCTCGGCCAGCACCGCGAGGGCGTCGTCGCACAGTCCGGCCAGCGGGTTCGGCGCGGGGCCGGTCAGCGCCCAGGTGGTGAGGCCGCAATGCCGCCCGGCCTCGGCGGCCCGCAGGATGTTGGTGCTGCTTCCGCTGGTGGACAGGCACATCAGGACGTCTCCGGGCCTGCCGTGCCCCCGCACTTGCCGTGCGTACACCTCATCGGCCCCGAAGTCGTTGCCGATCGCGGTGACCGTGGAGGTGTCGCAGTGCAGCGGAAGAGCCGCGTAGGGGCGGCGATCGTCGCGATAGCGCCCGACCAGCTCGGCGGTCAGGTGCTGCGCCTCGGCCGCCGATCCGCCGTTGCCGCAGGCCAGCAGCCGCCCGCCGTCGGCCAGCACCGCGGCGAGCTTGCTGCCCCAAGCATGGATCTTCGTGGCCTGGTCGTCGACGGCGGCCAGCGCCGTGCTGAGGCGCAGCAGGTGTGGATGCATGACTAGCCTTCCGCGACGAGGCGGCCGAGCCGGCCACCGATCAGAACCCGGCCGACCGACTCGGTCGCGGCGGCGGTCAGTGCGATCTTCATCGGACCCTCTCTCCCGCCGCGGTCAGGCCGCGTACCGCGCCCAGGACGTGCTCGGGAGTGACCGACGACAGGCAGGGATGCCCAGGGACGGGGCAAACCCGGGCCCGGCTGGCGCGGCAGGGAGCGTTCTGGTCGCCGAGCAACACCGACGGCACCCGGTACGGCGCCCACCGCGTGGCCGGGACGACCGGCGCGAACAGGCTGACGACCGGCGTGCCGACCGCCGCCGCCAGATGGGCGGGGCCGGTGTTGGCGACGACGACCGCGCGGGCGCCCGCCAGCACGGCGGCCAGTTCGGCGAAGGTGGTGGCGCCGCCGAGGTCGCGGGCGTCGTCCCCGGCGACCCGGGCGGTCAGATGGCGCTCGCCCCGGGCGCCGGTGACCACGACGCGGTGGCCCGCGCGGGCCAGCGCTTCGACGGCTCGCGCGCAGTGCTCGGCGGGCCAGGCCCGCGCGGGCGCCGTGGCGCCGGGATGCAGGACCACGTAGCCGGGCGGTCCGGTGAGCCGGTCGACCGGCGGCAGCGGCCGGCGCACCGCGAGCGCTCCGTCGTCGCCGGGGGGCGGCTCGAACCCGGCGGCCCGGACGAGGCCGAGCATGCGTTCGGCCTCGGGCACGTCGACGGTCTCGTCCACGACGTGGCGGACGTCGAGAAGCGACCCGGGGTAGTCGCCGCTGATCGCGGCGACGCGCGGCACGCCCGCCATCCGCAGCAGCAGCGCCATGGGGAGCGGCGACTGGTGGAAGGAGGTGAGGATCAGCGCCTGAGCCGGGGCCGCCGCGCGCACCGCGCCGACCAGCCGCGCCGTGTGCTCTTCGGTCGCGGGCGGCGGATCGGCGGAGATCCACGGGACGTCCCACTCCAGCACCTCGTCCACGCCGGGCAGCAGTTCCCCGGCAGCCCGGCCCTGGGGGCCGGTGAGCAGGACGACGCGGCGCGCCCTGGCGGCGACGGCCCGGACGGCCGGGCCGGCGAGCAGGACGTCGCCCGCGTTGTCGGACCGCACGACCAGGGCCGTCCCGGTCACCGCCGCACGCTCAGTTCGCCGCGCAGGCGGTGGGCGCAGGCCAGCGGAGGGATGGCGGCGCTGGTGACGACCATGCGGGCGATCTCCCTGGGAGTGCGGGGGCCGGGGGACACGCGCGCCCAGGCGAACTCCGCGGTCATGGCGGCCCATCCCGCCCCCGCCACCACGGCCGCCCTCCCCAGCCGGCGACGCCGCCCGAACAGGCCGCCCGGCCCTGTGGCGCGGCGCGGGACGGCCGCCGTGGCCAGGACCAGGGACAGCACGCCGAGCAAGGTCGTGACGGCGTGCCGGCGCAGCCGGCCGGGGGCGCCGCCGATGGCCGAGCGCCAGCCCGGGCCGTGCAGCCGGCGCATGAGGGCGTCGTCGGCGTTGCCCCTCTGAAAGCGCGCGCTGGCCCAGAAACCGTCGTCGCGGACCGGATGCCGGGTGACCCGTTCGCCTTTGACCAGCCGCGATCCCGCCGCACGTACGCGCAGCGCGAGGTCGGCGTCCTCGCGGTAGGCGCGGGGGAACCGCTCGTCGAAGCCACCGGTGGCCTCCAGCGCCGCACGCCGGTAGGCGATGTCCGCGGTGATCCACTCGGCGCCGGCCAGGCCCGCGGTGTTGCGCTCGGCGTCGGTGGGACGCCTGTGGGCCGGCAGCGGCACCTCAAGGCGCGCCTGGCTCGCTCCGACGTCGGCGGTAAGGCCGGCGAGGTCCGCGCGCAGGGCCTCGCCCCAGCCGTCCGAGGGCACCACGTCGTCGTCCAGGAAGACGACCCACGGGGTGGTGGCCGCGCGCCAGCCGGTGTTGCGGGCCGCGGCGGGGCCCCGGCCGCCCGACCGCAGCATCCGCACGCCCGGCCGCGTCCGGAGCGGCTCGGCCCCGGACGTCAGCGGGCGATCGTCCACCACGATGACGGGAAGGTCCGGATCGACCGCCGCCAGCGTGGCCGCGAGCGAGGCGCGGCCCACGGTGGGCACGACGACCGTGATCACGAGGCGAACACCCCGCTCCTGCGGATGAGGTAGGGGCCGAGGACCAGCACGTCGACCGGGGCGGAGCCGAAGCACTCCAGCGCGTCGCGCGGGTCGTCCACGATGGGACGGCCGGCGGTGTTCAGGCTGGTGTTGACCACCACCGGCACGCCGGTGCGGGCGTCGAACTCCGTCAGCAGCCGGGCGAGCAGCGGATCGCGGGTGCGGTCGATGGTCTGGATGCGCGCGGTGCCGTCCACGTGGACGACGGCGGGGATGCGGTCGCGCCATTCGGGGCGCACGTCGTGGACGAACAGCATGTACGGGCTCGCCATCGGGCCGCGGGTGAAGATCTCGTGGGCGCGGTCGGCGAGGACCATGGGGGCGATGGGGCGGAACTGTTCGCGGCCTTTGACGGCGTTGAGGCGTTCGGTGTTGCCGGGTCGTCCGGGGTGGGCGAGCAGTGAGCGGCGGCCGAGGGCGCGCGGGCCGTACTCCGAGCGGCCCTGGAACCAGGCCACGATGCGGTCGGCGGCCAGCTCGGCGGCGACGGCGGCGGCCAGGTCGGCGGGCCGGGTGTGCGGGACGCGGGCCACCTCGAGCCAGGCCGCGAGCTCCTCGTCGGTCCACTCGCGGCCGAGGTCGGCGCCCGTCATCGGCACGACGGCGTCGCCGTGCAGGTGTGCCAGGTGCAGCGCGCCGCCGAGCGCGGTGCCGGAGTCCCCGGCGGCCGGTTGGACCCAGATGTCCTGGAACGGGCCCTCGGTCAGCAGGCGGGTGTTGGCGACGCAGTTCAGCGCCACCCCGCCGGCCATGGTCAGGTACCGCTCGCCGGTCCGCTCGTGCAGCCACCGGGCCAGCTCCAGCAGCACTTCCTCCAGCCGCGCCTGCACACTGGCCGCCAGATCGGCGTGGTCGGCGGTCCACGACTCGCCCCGCCGCAGCGCCTTGGCGTACTGCCCCCAGTCCACCGCCTCCACCCGGAACCCCCCGTCCCCGGTGGTGTGGACACGCTCACGCAGCTCACCCAGATGACGCGGCTCACCGTAGGAGGCCAGCGCCATCACCTTGTACTCATCACTGGAGCGCAGGAACCCCAGATGCTCGGTGAC